>CAZLMV010000035.1:10077-14749 GCA_964560625.1 uncultured Bacteroides sp.
TTTTTCTATCAGAAATAACAAATTCTTGGCGCTTTTTGTTGGTTTTTCACTGAAAATGCTTAAATTTGCCGAAAATAAACAATTCATCTCATTCGATTATGCCACTTATCATCCCTCCCAAGTATAAACTCAAACTCCTTCCGGAAACCTCGGAAATTGCTATTAAGTTGGTCAAAGACTCGTTTCAACGCTCTTTGGCTGAGGCTCTTGACCTTCGCCGCGTGACGGCTCCGCTCTTCGTGCCCGCCGGCGCCGGTATTAACGATGACCTCAACGGCGTGGAGCCGCCCGTGTCGTTCACCATCTCCGCCATGGGGGGCATGAAGGCCGAAGTGGTTCACTCTTTGGCCAAATGGAAGCGCATGAAGTTGGGCGACTACGACATTGCCCCCGGCTTCGGCATCTATACCGACATGAACGCCATCCGCACCACCGAGGAGTTAGATAATATCCACTCGCTCTACGTCGACCAATGGGACTGGGAGAAAACCATCCGCCCGGACCAGCGCACGGTGACTTACCTTTATGAAACCGTCCGCAAGATTTATTCGGCCATTAAGCGCACGGAGATGGACGTTTACCATGAATATCCTCACATCACGCCCTTCCTGCCCGAGGAGATTTCCTTCGTGACGGCCGAAGAGCTGCTGCAGCGCTATCCCAATCTGACGCCGCGCGAACGTGAACGCGAAATTGCCCGCGAATTAGGCGCCGTGTTCGTTCGCGGCATTGGCGGCAAACTCTCTGACGGTCAGAAGCATGACGGCCGTGCCGCCGACTATGATGACTGGACCACCAACGGCGGCCTCAATGGCGACATCATCGTGTGGAACCACGTCCTTGACATCCCCTTTGAGCTTTCATCTATGGGTATTCGCGTGGATGCCGACGCCCTGCGCCTGCAGCTCGAAATTGAGGGAAAGCAGCATTATGCTCAGTTGGATTTCCACCGCAAACTCCTTGCGGGCGAGCTGCCGCAGAGCATCGGCGGCGGCATCGGTCAGAGCCGCCTCTGCATGCTCCTTTTGCAGAAGGCCCACATTGGCGAGGTGCAAGTGTCGCTGTGGCCGGCCGAGCAGATTGCGGCCTGCGCGGCGGCCAACATTACGCTGCTGTAAATCAGAACGGCGTGGGCTCGGAGTCTGGCGAAAGGTCGGCCGAGCCCCCCGCGAACGGGTCCGGATTGGCCGTCGGATCAGCATTGAGGGCTGAGGCGGCCGTCGACGCTGAAAATTCCGTCGGATTGTCGGTCCAGTTCTCAAAGCGGGCATACTTGGCGCGGAAGCGGAGTTTGACGTCGCCGATGGCACCGGAGCGGTGTTTGGCAATCATGAACTCGGCCAGTCCGCGCTTGTCCGTGGCCTCATCATAGGCCGCGCCATGGAGGTAATATTCCGGGCGATGGATGAAGCAGACCATGTCGGCATCCTGTTCGATGGCGCCCGATTCGCGAAGGTCACTCAGCTGCGGACGCTTATCCTCGGAGCGCGATTCCACGGAGCGGTTGAGCTGCGACAGAGCCACGATCGGTATGTTTAATTCCTTGGCTAACTCCTTGAGCGAGCGGGAGATCATTGACACTTCCTGTTCGCGCGAGCCGAAGCGCATGCCCGAGGCATTCATCAGCTGCAGATAGTCAATCACGATGAATTCCACGCCTTTTTCCCTCACTAAACGGCGCGCCTTGGTGCGCAGTTCAAGAATCGACAGGCCGGGGGAGTCGTCGATAAAAATCGGGGCGGAGTAGAGGCCCTTGATGCGAGTCATCAGCTGCTGCCACTCCATTTCGCTCAATCGGCCCGACTTGATTTTTTCGCCTTCAATTTCGCAGACGTTCTGAATCAGACGGTTCACGAGCTGGAGCTTTGACATTTCCAGAGAGAAGATGGCCACGTGGGTTCCATAATTTACCGCCATGTTTTTACACATGGAGAGCACCATTGCCGTCTTACCCATGGCCGGACGCGCCGCCACGATTATGAGGTCAGAGTTTTGCCATCCGGAAGTGATCTTGTCCAGTTCGGGATAGCCGGAGCTGAGGCCGCTGAGGCCCGTCTCGCGATTGGCGGCCGTCTGGATGCTCTCAATGGCCTGCGAGATGATCGGGTCAATCTGCACCACCTCCTTTTTAACGTTGCGCTGGCTCAGCTGAAAGAGTTGACCTTCAGCCATTTGGAGCACGTCGTCGACGTCCTGACTCGTGTCAAAGGCGTTGTTAGTCACGTTTGAGGCGAAGGTTATCAGCTCTCGGGCAAGGTATTGCTGGGCAAGGATTCGCGCGTGCCATTCAATGTTGGCGGCCGAGGCCACTCGCGAGGTCAGCTCGGCAATGAAGGGCACTCCGCCTACTTCGTCGAGGGTGTTGTCCTGACGCAGTTGGTCCGTAACCGTCAGCATATCAATGGGAAACTGAGCGGTGCCGAGCGTCTGAATGGCTTCATAAATTTTTTGGTGAGCGGGCTCATAGAAGGTCTCGGGACGGAGCAGGTCGCAGACGGCCGGGAATGCGTCTTTTTCAAGCATCAGTGCGCCGAGCACTGCCTCTTCCACGTCTTTGTCGTGGGGCGGCACGCGGCCTCCAACTTCCTGATTGGGAACGTGTTGCGGTTTGTTGCGGCCATTAGGGCGATTATTGTCGAACTGGGGCATATTCTGATTTTATGAGGGTTTGATTATCGTTATAGAGCTTATTTTCAAGGATTTCGCGCGGCGATGAGCCTGTCTTTTCGCTGTAGGCGCGCACAATCTTCACGGCGAGGAATTGCGCGGCTTGACCCGGGGCATTGCCGCTGAGAAGGTTTGAATTGGCGGCCGGCGAGAGCAATCGGTCAGCAACCTGAGAATCAGTGGAATAGAGCAAGTCCTGACTCAGAAGTGACTGCCAAAGATTTCCTTCGTTCTCTTCACACCATTTCATCTCCTCTGCCGTGTAGCCTAAGAGAGTTGAGTCCGGGGCCTGCAAGCGCTCATTGGCGGCCTCAAGCAGCGCGCCCTGATAGAGCATGCGGTTGAGCAGAGTGGGGGAGTCGCCATACTCGGCCGGGAATTGCGCCGCCGTGTATGCTTGCATCACGTCAATCGGCAGGCGCGAGATGCTCTTCCTCTGGCGCAAATATTGCGGAAACGCGCCTTGATAACCCTCATAATCCGCCCCGAGGTAATGATTGAGGCCTATATATATATGCCCTTCGGGTGTGGTCAGGATGCTTTGGCGGTAAGGGATAATGACACCATAGAGCGTCACGCCGCTTTCCGGGCCGAGGGCGTGACCCAATTCAGCTTCTACGGAGTCGAGCGGCGGCAGCAGTTGGGCCACGGCCGCTCCGAAAATCGAGTCAGCCGCCGGAGAGATCGGGCCGATGATTGAAGTGAGCTCCGCGCGGGCCGCTTCGTCGGGCTGAAGAATCGGCTGCGGAGTGGCCTGCGGGGTTGTCTGCGCCTCTTTTTTGCACCCTAAAAGGAGCAGAATGGCGAAAAAAAGTGGATAAATTGGCAGATTTCTTGGCATTTTTGGCAAAATTGTTGTTTTTTCAAGTGCAAAGATAGCATTTTAACCGCCAAAAATGATTAAATTTGCACAACTTTTTTAAACATTTTTTGAACATGAACGCAAACAGGCGTATTTTAGCATACATTTTCATCACTTTGATTGCCGTTTTTGCAGTCGAAGCAAAGACTTTCACCGTGGTTCTCGACCCCGGACATGGCGGCAAGGACTATGGTGCCGTCGGCGCGATCACTAATGAGAAGACCATCAACCTCGACGTGGCCTTGGAGGTGCGCCGACTCCTGAATGATATGCCCGACATGAAGGTGGTGATGACCCGTTCTGATGACCGCTTCATCGCCCTCCAGGAGCGCGCCGCCATTGCCAATCGAAATCATGGCGACCTGTTTATCAGCATCCACGTTAACTCCGTGGCTAACAGCAATAAAAATCGCAAGTCGGTTCGCGGAGCCTCAGTTTATGCCCTTGGTCTGCATCGCTCCGAATCAAACCTCGAAGTGGCCAAGCGCGAAAACTCCGTAATGGAACTCGAATCGGACTATTCCACACGTTATCAGGGCTTTGACCCGAACAGCACCGAGAGCTACATCATCTTTGAGTTGAGTCAGAACAAACACCTTGACCAAAGCATCAGCTTTGCGGAAATGGCTCAGAATGAGCTCGTTTCGACGGCCGGACGTGCCGACCGCGGAGTGCTCCAGGCCGGATTCTGGGTGCTCCATGCCTCGGCAATGCCGGCAGTGCTTGTGGAGTTAGACTTCATCTGTAACCCCACCGTGGAAAAATATCTCGCCTCGGCGGCCGGCAAGAAGGAAATGGCGCGCTCAATTGCCAATGCCATAGCGCAATACACCGGTGGCCAAAAGCCCGCTGTGCCTTCCGTGGCCGAGCCGAAACAGACCGAGACTGCCCCCGTCGCGGCAGCTGAGCCGGAGAGCAACGTGGTCACCTATCGGGTGCAGTTCATGGCCTCTGACCGCTCCGTCGGTAAGGCAGCGTTCAAAGGCCTTGAAAACGTCGACTCCTATCGCCATGGCGGCATGATCAAGTACACCGCCGGCGGCGACTTCAAAACCGAGGACGAGGCCGAGCGCCACGCCGCCAAAATTCGCTCAAAATTTCCTCAGGCTTTCGTGATTAAATGGCTTAACGGAAGCCGACTTG
>CAZLMV010000036.1:0-2776 GCA_964560625.1 uncultured Bacteroides sp.
CCGATTTGGCCCTCTTGGAGGCTGCGGGAGTCGACGTGGCCTTCGTGCCGACGGTCGAGGAGATGTATCCCGAGCCTGACACTCGCGTGTTTGACCTCGGCCCCGTGGCCGAAGTGATGGAAGGAGCCATGCGTCCCGGCCACTTTAACGGTGTGGCTCAGGTTGTTAGCCGCCTCTTTGACATGGTCAGCCCCACTCGCGCCTACTTTGGCGAAAAAGACTTCCAGCAAATTGCCGTGATTCGCAAGATGGTGGAACTCGAAGGCGGATTCAACGGCCTGGAAATCATCGATGTGCCCATCAAGCGCGAAGACGACGGCCTGGCCATGAGCTCACGCAACGTGCGCCTCACCCCCGAGATGCGCCAAGCGGCCCCCGCCATTCGCCGCGCCCTGCTCCATGCCGCTGAGTTGGCTCACGACAAGACTCCCGCCGAGGTTATCGACCTGACAGTCAAAGAGATTGACTCCGTGCCCGGCCTCGAAACCGAATATTTCCAAATTGTTGACGGCCACACGTGCCAACCCATCGCCCGATGGGAAGAAACGGACATGCCCGTTGGCTGCATCACGGTTTATGCCGGCGATGTGCGCCTCATTGACAACATTAAATTCTGATTATGCTTATTCAAGTTCTCAAGTCAAAGATTCATCGCGTAACCGTCACGGAAGCAAACCTTGACTATATCGGCAGCATCACCATTGACTCCGAGCTCATGGAGGCCGCCGGCATCATTCCCGGCGAGCGAGTGTTCATCGTCGACAATAACAACGGCGAACGATTTGACACCTACGCCATCCCCGGCCCTGCAGGCTCCGGAGTGATTTGCCTCAACGGCGCGGCGGCCCGCAAGGTCCATCGCGGCGACGTGGTCATCATCATGGCCTATGCGCTCGTCACCCCCGAAGAAGGCGCCGAAATCAAGCCCCGATTAGTATTTCCCGACACTTTAACCAACAAAATAATTGGCTGACGAGAGGTACGCATCGACGCTCCTTGACAATGCCGTCACCGAGCTGAGCCACCTCCCCGGACTGGGGAGGAAAACCGCCTTGCGCCTGGCCCTCCACCTGCTGCGCCAGGAGCCCGCGGCCGCCGAAGCCCTTGGAAATGCGCTGATTGAGATGCGTCGCGGCATTCGCTACTGCTCCATTTGCCACAACATTTCGGAGACAGAGGTCTGCCCCATTTGCAGCAATCCGCGCCGCGATGCGTCGACCATCTGCGTCGTCGAGTCGGTCAAAGACGTCATGAGCATCGAAAACACCGGCCAATTTTCCGGGCTCTACCACGTGCTCGGCGGGGTGATTTCCCCCATCGACGGCATCGGGCCTGACCAGTTGGAGATTGACTCGCTGATTGAGCGCGTCCAAGCCGGCGGAATCAAAGAAATTATCCTCGCATTGCCCCCCACCATGGAGGGCGAAACCACTGATTTCTACATCTTTAGGCGCTTGGGCACGCTCCCCGTGACCCTCACCCAATTGGCCCGCGGTGTCAGCGTGGGCAATCAGTTGGAATACACCGACGAAATCACCCTTGGCCGCTCAATCATCAACCGCACCCCCTTCTCCAAGTAATCAGCTATGGGTAAGGCGGTTAGGTTCATCATAGCGTTTATTGTCGCTGCTTTCGCCTCGACCCTTCAGGCGTGTAGCCAAGACGACATCGACGCCGATAACAACGTCTATCCCTTTGATTGCTACGACATTATGCTCAGCAATGATGCCCCCGCTGACGATGCCACCGGCAAGCTGAAAATCACCAAAGACGCCGACCCCTGGCGCCCCGGCGACATCGTCTACCTCGAGCGCGACGGCCTGTTCGTTTACCGCGGCAGCAAAAACACCTGGAGCCGCCACTGGGGCTACGCATCGCTTTACGGCTCATATCTCCCCAAGGGCGTGCGCCCCAAACCGGGCCAAAAATATTACTGCAAGCAGACCGCCACTCGCTATGTTGCCGACGATAACGGCCGCTTAGTGCCTGAGGATACTTATACCGGCCCAATCCGCGTAACCACCTGGAATGTAGGCGGTTTTAACAATGGCAACTCCGGAAAATACCATGCCCCGAACCGCGAGAAATATCAATGGATTCTTGACCGTTTTGCTCCGGTAATTAAGCTCCTCGACGCCGATTTAATTGGCTTTTGCGAATATTTACCCACAATTTTTGATGACCAACCGATCCGCCACGACCTGATGGGCGAATATCCCTATGACGCAATTTCCGAAATCTATGGCGACTACAAGGGCAAGGCATTCTTCTCGCGCTTTCCGCTGTCAAACCCGCAATTGCTCTCCCTCGAAAAATCCGTCGCCTTGGAGGCCGACGTTACCATAGGTGGCCGCATATTCAAACTCTGCATCTGCCATCCCGTCTGGTGGACCACTGACGGCAACCCCAACCGCAAAGCCTTAGAGCAGTTGGCCCGGAGATATAAATACATTGACCGAGTGATACTTATGGGCGATTTCAACTTCCCGCTCGACGCCGAGCAGGAGTCACTCAAAATCTTCACCGACGCAGGCTTCAGCGCCGCCAACCTGAGCTCATTCGGCCGCCTGCGCACGGCCTACAACACCCAAATCAGCTCCCCGGCCCTCGACAACATCTTCACCAAAGGCGCCCGCATCATTTCCGTCTCCGTGGTCCAATACACCCCCGCAGGCCTCGACCCTGCCAACCCCCTCCCCGCCGACGAACCCCTCTGGGACGCCGCCAACCCCAGCGACCACTTCCCCCTCTCCGCCCTCCTCCTCCCCCTCTAACC
>CAZLMV010000036.1:2876-14498 GCA_964560625.1 uncultured Bacteroides sp.
GGGGATTAGTAGGAGGTGGGGAAGTCGGTGGGGGTGAGGATGTAGAAGTCGGCGCGGTTGAGGGATTCTTCTTCGAGGGCGTCGATTTCGTCTTGGCGCAGGGAGGTGACCGTGGCGATTTTCAGGCCGGGGCGGTATGTTTCCAAGTAGGGGATGATTCCGTCGCGACAGTCGGAATGGTAAGAGCCGTTGATGTGGAGGAATTTGCCGTCGGCGGGGAGGTTTTTGGCTATGAACCAGGCCATTGTGGCGTCCTTGATGGCTTGCGCCTGGGCAAGAAGCTGAGTGTCGCCCGCGGTGCGGCCACCCATCAATTGCATCATGCCGAATGCTTCCTGACTCTTGTCGTCGTCAAACCGGAAGGGAATGGGCTGCGGCGGCAGGTAGGTCTTCGCCTCGGGGGAAAGCGAGTCAAGAGCCTCAAGGCCTTTGTTTTTTACGATTGAGGCGTAGCGGCGGGGCACGTTTGTGGCCACCATCGGGATGCCGTTATCTTTGGCGAAAAACACCACCGGATAATAGTCTGTGGAGTAATTATCCCAGAGGCGCGCCTCGGCCTCAAAGCGCTCATAATCAATGGTTCGGCTCATGTATTCATCCAAAATCAGCTGATTGTCGGCCTCCATCATCTCCTCGCCGATGGTCAATTGCGGTCCATGGGCGGCAAAAAGTGCCTCGGCGATTTTGAGCTCCATCCAGTGGGAAATGGGGCAGTTGTGATTCTCGCCGATGAAGACCACGTCGGCGCGGGTCAGCGAGTCAACCATCTGAGTGAAAGTGACTTCCCGGCAGGAATTATCAAAAAGTCGATAAGCCACGGGGTCAGCAGCGAAAGCAATTGAAGCAGAGAGAGTTATGAGCAGTGACAGAATCAGCGAGCGCATAAATTCAGGGGATTACTTAAGGGTTGAGAAAGCGAGATCAACGATGGCGTCGATGGTTTTGTGGAGGCGCTCAATGTCGCCCGGGTCATTAAGGTCGAGCCCGCAGAAAGTTGAACGGTCACGATGCAGGAACAGATAATAGATTCCGGAGACCATCAGCGCCGACAGCACGGCAATGTCGATGGGACTTTCACTCTCGCGAAACAGCTTTTTATAGCGGAACACGAGCTGCATGTTGAGCATCTCGCGAAGCATGGCCGTGCGCTCCGTGACGGGATTGCCCGTGGTGATTTCCCAGCGGAGGATTTCGCGCATGATTTTGTCCTCGCTCAGGTCGTCAATCAGCCCGTTGAGCACCTCCTTGCAGTAGTCCTCCGTAGGGAGGGTGTCGTCTTGGGGTGTGTCTCGGCGCTTGATTCCTTCGGAGACCCAATAGTCATATTTCTTGACAAATTCGTCGTAAAACTCGTCAAGGTTCTTATATCGGTTGTAGAACACCACGGGTTCGATTTCCGCCTGACGGGTGATGTCCGAAAGTTGAACTCCCGAAAAACCCTTGCGGCCGATGAGGTCTACGGCTGCGTCATTGATGCTCTTTTCAATGTCTTCCTTGGTCCGACGGTGGCGGCGAGGCTTGGTCATAGGCGTTGATGATAGGCTTATTACTTATGGAAATTTGCCCACAAAGATAGTGAATTAAATTAAAAAAACAAAATTATTTTACACATTCCCGTTTTTTGTTTCATATATTTTTTGTAAATTTGCACTATTAATAAAGCCAGAATAATTTATGGAAGAAAATAAAATCATAGTGGGGATAACCCACGGCGATATAAACGGAATCGGCTATGAGGTGATTCTGAAGTCATTTGAGGACCCTCAGATTTTTGATCTGTGTGTGCCGGTGGTCTACGGTTCATTGAAATTGGCCTCTAACTGCCGCAAGCAGTTGGGCATGCCTCAGATTCCTTATCAGACCATTGAATCGGCCGCCCAAGCCAAGCCGGGGATGCTGAATTTTATCAACGTCGTAGGCGAAGAAGTGGTGGCCGAGCCGGGAAAATCGACCGAAGCGGCCGGCGCAGCAGCCTTTGCGGCGCTCGAGCGAGCCACCGCTGACCTGCGCGACGGCCAAATTGACTGCATGGTGACCGCCCCGATTAACAAAGCCAACATCCAGCGCGAAGACTTCCACTTTGCCGGCCACACGGAGTATCTCCAGGCGCGCCTTGGCGGCGACGATGATCGCGCGCTGATGATCATGGCCTCCGAGCGCGGCCTGCGCGTGGCCTTGGTGACGACCCATCTGCCACTGAAGGAGATCAGCGCCGCCCTGACCAAAGAACTTGTCCTGCAGAAGATTAAGGACTTCAACACGGCCTTAGTGAGCGACTTCGGCGTGCATGCCCCGCGCATTGCCGTCATGGCCCTCAATCCCCATAGCGGCGACGGAGGCCTCTTGGGCAAAGAGGAGCAGGAAGTAATCATTCCCGCCATCGAAGCCGCCCGCGACGAGAAAATCTTGGTCTACGGCCCCTACCCTGCCGATGGCTTTTTCGGCGCCGGACATCACGCCAAATTTGATGGCGTCTTAGCAATGTATCACGACCAGGGCCTGACCCCCTTCAAGGCCCTGAGCGGCACCGACGGCGTCAACTTCACCGCCGGATTGCCCTTCGTGCGCACCTCGCCCGACCATGGCACGGCCTACGACATTGCCGACCGCGGCGAAGCCGATGCCCAGTCCATGCGCTCGGCAATCTACATGGCCCTCGACGCCCTGCGCGCCCGCCGCAATCATCTGCAATCCGTCTCAAACCCCTTGCCGAAGCTCTATCAGGAGCGCCCCAGTCGTGACTGATTTCCCCATAGCGGCAATTTTGCGCTCACCGGCCTATTCGCCTAACCATATTGCCAACGATGCGGCGATACTGAATGCCGTGGTCGTGGCCCTGCGACGGCGCGGGCGCAAAGTGAGCGTCTACACCGAGCGTGAGCTGCAGCAAGGCGCTGTCAGCGAGCCGGTTATCATATCCATGTGTCGCGAGCAGGCGTCGTTGGCCTTATTGCGCGAAATGGAGTATGCCGGGCGCTTGGTCATCAATTCCGCCTACGGGATTGACAATTGCCGCCGCGAGCTCTTGGGAAAGCGCCTCCAAGCCGCGGGGATTGATTATCCGCAAAACATTGTCTCCGCAACTGACCTCAACGTGCTCCCCGCCCTGCAGGAAAAGGGATTCAAACGCGCATGGGTCAAGCGCGCCGACTCCCACGCCCAACACAAGGAGGACATCACCCCGGTCTACTCCCCCGAGGAGGCGCAAGAGATTCTCCATGAGTACTTTATGCGCGGAATCGAGAGCGCCGTCATCGAGGCCCACGTCGAGGGGATACTGATTAAGTTTTACGGCGTGTGTGGCACTAAATTTTTCCACTGTTTCCACCGCCTGAGCCCTGGCGTAGACCTCAATTTCAACTCTGAGGAGCTGCGCGAAATCTGCACTCGCGCGGCCCGCGCCGTGGGGCTCGACGTCTATGGCGGCGACGCCGTATTTGACCCTCAAGAGAAACGACTTATCATCATAAACATCAATGACTGGCCCAGTTACGCCCCCTGCCGCCCCGAGGCGGTCAAGGCCATCACCGGGCTGATTCAATCAAAAATAAACAAATGGAGCAAAAGCAAGAAATAATCGCCCCCGTGCGCCCCGAGGTGCTGACCGAAGAGGAGGTAATGGATATGGTGCCGAAACTGCGGAGCCATCCGCGGCTGGTCCACAAGCTCTTTAAGTGGCTGAAAATGGATCAGATAAACGAAGTTCACCGCATAGCCTGCGGTGAGCCGGGCCCGCGGTGTGCCACCCGCATCCTTTCCGATTCGCTCAACATTAAAGTGGACGTCAAAGGCGCGGAAGTGCTTGATAATCTGCCCGAAGGCGCATTCATCACCGTCAGCAACCACCCCCTTGGCGCCCTTGACGGCATCGCCTTAGTCTCCCTGATTGGCGAGCGCCGACCCGACTTCAAAGTCATGGTCAACATGATTCTCAACCATGTTCAAGGCATGGCCCCCAACTTCATTGCCGTCGACCCCATGGCGCAAAAAGACCCCGCCAAAAAGGCCGTGAGCATCAACGGCATCCGCCAGTGCATCGCCCAGATTCGCAATGGCCACCCCTTAGGATTTTTCCCCGCTGGCGCCATGAGTAACACCACCTGGAAGCGCGGCAACCTCCAGGACCGCCCCTGGCAGGAATCCGTACTCGCCCTTATATATAAGGCGAAAGTGCCGGTGATTCCTATCTTTTTCGGCGACAGAAATTCGCGCCTCTGCAACATCATGGGCCACGTCTGCTGGCCCGTCCGCTCAATCATGCTGCCCCGCGAAGTGATGCGCAAACGCAACTCCACCCTCCACGTAGCCATCGGCCAACCGATCACCCTCGCCGAACAGGAACCCCACCGCGCCACCCCCGAAACCCTCGGCGCCTTCCTCCGCGCCCAAACCTACGCCCTCAAATCCCAATTGTAAACAATTCTCATATGGGTAAAAAATTAACTAAAAAAGCGAAAGACACTTTTGAAAGCATAAAACACATTGACGAAAATGGCAATGAGTTTTGGACCGCTCGAGAATTAGCTCGAGTTTTGGAATATAGCGATTATCGATATTTTTTAATCGTAGCAAGAAAAGGGTGGTTAGCTTGCAAAAATAGTGGAGTTGAACCCTCAGACCATTTCGTTGTCTACAACGAAATGGTTTCGATAGGCTCAGGCGCTGAAAGACAGATAGATAACATACGTTTGACCCGCTATGCGTGTTACCTTACCTTGCAAAACGCAAATCCATCTAAACCCATTGTGGCTCAGGCACAAACGTATTTTGCAATACAAACGCGCAGAGCAGAAGTTTTATTAGATAAAGACGCCCCTTTAACCGAAGAAGAAAAGAAACGTCTGCTTCTGAGAGCAGAAGTAAAAAAACACAATTCTCACTTGGCAAGTGCAGCTAAAGAAGCCGGAGTTATGACCTCTTTGGATTATGCTATCTTTCAAAATTGTGGTTATGAAGGTCTTTATGGCGGCTTAGACAGGAGCGATATCCATAAAAGAAAAGGCTTGAAAAAAACGCAAGACATCCTTGACCATATGGGTAGCACAGAATTAGCGGCTAATCTTTTTAGAGCTACACAAACTGAAGAAAAACTAAGAAGAGAAGGAATAAAAGGTAAAGAAAAGGCTAATAAAACTCATAAAGAAGTTGGTGCTAAAGTCCGTAAAACAATTAAAGATCTTGGAGGCACTATGCCGGAAGACCTTCCTGTAGAGGACAGCATTAAGAAAATCGAACGCAAAGAGAAGCGCCAGCAGCGCCGCTTACCAGATAAACCCGATGACTCCGAACAAGCATAAAAAATGCGGGAAAAATTTGGTGGAGAGAGGAAAAATGTGTACCTTTGCGGTGTAATACATAGCTATTACGCCAACATACAGCCGAATTATAATAACTAACTATCTCATATTTCAACACTTATGAAAAAGTTTCTCTTGGGAATTCTTGCCGCCATGGCAATCATTCCCGCAGCAAAAGCCCAACAAATGCCACAGCTCCCTGTGGACTCTGCGGTAGTTCAAGGCGTGCTTCCCAACGGATTGACCTACTACATTCGCCACAACGAATACCCCAAAGGTCAGGCCGACTTCCACATTGCCCAAAAAGTTGGCTCCGTGCTCGAAGATGACAATCAGCGCGGCTTGGCACACTTCCTGGAACACATGTGTTTCAACGGCACGAAGAATTTCCCCGGCAACTCCCTGATTTCCTATCTGGAAAGCATCGGCGTCAAATTCGGCTCTCACCTCAATGCCTACACCGGCACCGACGAAACCGTCTATAAAATCACCAACGTCCCGACGGCTCGCCCCGAAGTAACTGATTCAGTGCTTCTTATCCTCCACGACTGGGCCAACGAGCTGCTCCTCGAACCCGAAGAAATCGACAAGGAGCGCGGAGTGATCCATGAAGAATGGCGCACTAACAACGTCGGCCAAATGCGCATCCTCGAGCAATTGCTCCCGAAAATCTACCCCAACTCGCGCTATGCATATCGCCTCCCCATCGGCACGATGGAAGTGGTCGACAACTTCCCCTATCAGGCCCTGCGTGATTACTACGAAAAATGGTATCGTCCTGATCTCCAAGGCATTGTAGTGGTAGGCGACATTGACGTGGCTCGCACCGAGCAGGTCATCAAATCTATGTTCTCCGACATTGAAATGCCCGCCGACCCCGCCATTCGCGTGTCGTATCCCGTGCCTGACACCCCCGGAACCATCTATGCCGTGGGCGCCGACAAGGAAATGACCAATTCCATTGTCTATCTGATGTTTAAGCACGAAGCGGCCCCCATGGAGTATCGCAACACCCTCGTCTACCTCGGCATGGACTATGTTTCCGACCTTATTGGCATCATGATGAACGAGCGTTTTGCCGACATGATGACTGACCCCAACTGTCCCTTTGCCATTGCCCAGGCCGACATAGACAACTATATGCTCAGCAACACCGAGGATGCCCTGACAGTGCTCGGTGCCGCCAAAGACGGCGACATCGTCAAGACCCTCAAGAGCATCTATCGCGAAGTGCTCCGCGCAGCCCGCGGCGGCTTCACCTTCTCCGAGCTCGAACGCGCCAAAGCTAACTGGATGGCCGCCCTCGAACAGCAGTATAACAACCGCGACAACCAGGAAAACAGCTACTACACCAACGAAATCATCCGCCACTTCATTGACGGAGTGCCGATGATGAGCCTCAGCGACACCTACGAAATCATGCAGCAATTCAGCCTGATGGCCGACCTCAACACCGTCAACGAAACATTCAAAGAAATGGTGACTGACGACAATCGCATCGTGCTCTGCCTGCTCCCCGAATCCGTCAAGATGCCCACCGACGAAGAACTCGCTCAAGCCATGGCCGAAGTCAACGCCGAAGAAATCGAAGCCTTCAAGGACGACGTGCGCGAAGATCCGCTGATTCCCTCGCTCCCCGCTCCCGGCAAGGTGACCGCCACGGCTGCCTCGCCCGAATTTGATGATACTCAGGTGCTTACCCTCAGCAATGGCGCCACCGTGTTCCTCAAAAAGACCCCCTTCAAGGCCGACGAAATCCTCATGGTTGCCAACGCTCCCGGCGGCTACTCCCGCGCTCTTGACACGGTTGACCCCGTCAGCGTCCGCACCATCGAAATCTTCGCCCCCAACTATGCCATCGGTGCTTACACCAACACCGACCTCGAAAAATATCTCGTCGGCAAAAACGTCGCCCTCGAGCCCTCATTTGAAGCATACTCAACCGAAATTGAAGGCTCTGCATCGCCCAAGGACCTCCCCACCCTCATGGAGCTCATCTATGGCTATTTCACCGCCGTGAACTATCCCGAAAAGGAATTTGCCGCAACTCAGAATCTCTACTACGGCCTCGTGCAGAACCAGGAAGCCAACCCGCAGTTCATCTTCCGCCGCGACGCCAACAAGAGCTTCTACTCCTCTCCCTATCAGCAGGTTATGACCGCCGACGACGTCAAGAACGTTACCCGCCAGGGCATTGAAACCCTCGTGAAATCGCAGCTCACCGACGCCTCCGAATGGAGCTTCACCTTCGTGGGCAATTTCGACCCCGAGCAAATCAAGACCCTCTGCGAGCAATACATTGCCACTCTCCCCTCGTCGAACCAAGGCCCCCGTCGCGTAGTTAACGCCAACCCGGCCCTCGAAACCCGCGCCGGAACCGTCACCGACACTTACACCACCAAGATGGAAACCCCGCAAACCTGGGTATTCATCAAGCAGAGCGGCAATGTGCAGTACAATTCCGAAAGCGCCAAACTCGTCTCCATCGTTGGCCAAATCCTCTCGGCCCGTCTGCTCAAAACCATCCGCGAAGAGATGGGTGCAGTCTACTCCATCGGCGCCGCAGGCATGATTTCCGCGCCCCTCGGCCTCAATGCTAACGTCATTGTCCCCTTCCCGATGAACCCCGACCAGAAAGACACCGTCTTGGCCGCCATCAAAAAGGAATTTGACGACATGGCCCAGAACATCACCGAGGAGGAACTCGGCAAAGTCAAGGAATACCTCATCAAATCCTACATCGAGCGCTCTGAACAAAACGACGCCTGGGCAGGTTATATCAGTAACTGGTATCTCACCGGGTCAAACAATCTCAAAGACGCCGTTGAAATCGTCAGCGCAATCACCCCGGCGCGCGTGCAGCAGTTCGTCAAGATGATGAATGACCAAGGCAACTACCACACCGTAATCCTTGACCCCGCTAACGAATAATCCCTTATGAAGAAATCTCCTCTTATCGCCGCGGCCCTCGTTGCCGCAACCCTTACCCTCAGTGGATGCTCCCTGCTCAAACGGCAGGCGGCATCCACTGTCGATTCTCCCGACGCCATGCCCCTCTATCCGGTCACGGTGGCCACTCCGGCCGACATTTCCCTTGACGGACACTGGTTTATGCGCTCCGTCGGCACCATGAAGCTCTCCGGCTTCGACGACCAATGGCCCTTCTTAGAATTCGTGCCCTCTGAGGGCCGATTCTATGGCAACAACGGCTGCAACGTCATCAACGGGTCCTATCACGTAGGCCCCCGCCAGACCCTTCGCCTGAGCGAAGTAGCCGCATCCATGCGCCTTTGCCCGGAAGACACGTTGGAATACCCCGTGGCCTGCGCTCTTGATGCCGTGCGCTCATTCTCAGTGACTGCCGCGCCCGACGGATCCACCATTCTCAACCTCCACGACGAGAAAAACCTCACCGTCATGACCCTCCGAAAGAGCGACATCGACTTCCTCAACGGCCCCTGGCGAGTGGAGAAAATCAACGGCTCCGAGGTGCAGAATCCTGACTGCCGACTGATTTTTGACGTGGCCGAAGGCACCGTCAGCGGCGACACCGGCTGCAATATCCTCAATGGCCAATTGACCCGCGAACCTTCCGTCTCCGGCTCCTTAGGCTTCTCTCACCTGCAAACCACTCGCATGGCCTGCCCCGAACTCGCAACTGAGCAATCCCTGCTCATTGCCCTGGAGGAAGTGACCGCCGCAAAAAAAGACGGCCACGCCGTCAATCTCCTCAACTCCGCCGGCGAGCCGATAATCCACCTCACCCCCCTCTCCAAATCCGACCTGTAAAAACGCGCCTCAACGCAAAATTATAACTCTTATAAGATTTTTAAGTCTTATAAGAGTTTTTTTACGCTCGAAGGTTAGTTTTGCTTGCGGTGGAGGTAAAGCTGAATGGCGTTGATGGTGTTCTGCCAGAGGATATAAGCTGCCGGCGCAACCGCGCTAATAGGGTTCATGAAGGTCATTGACATCCAGATGGCAAGCACGGTGCTTTTCTGCGCCAAGCCCTGCGCGCCGGCAATTTTGTCGCCGCAACGACGTCCGATTTTGCGCCCGATGATGAATTGACCCACGCAGACGGCTCCGGCACCTAACGCGAGCGCCAACTCTAACGGAATTTCACTCGGCGGCTCTTGCATGACGAAGCTTACGGCGCGGCCCACGACGATGATCAGCGAGATGGCCCACATATAGAACGACAGCCCGGCATGATTGGCCAACTGCCCATGCACCTTCGGCGCAAATCGCAGCAACAGCAGCGCCACGACTAACGGACCGATAATCAGCGGCATAACCTTCGCCGCAATAGTCAGAAATGCCGGCCAAAAGCTAACTCCCTCTGCCCCGATCACCGAGAAAATCGGCGGAGCAAGGAGCGCTACGCTCAGATTGCTGAGAATGGAAAAAGTGGCAAGGCGAGGCACCGAACCGCCCAACATGCCGACGATCACGGGAGCGGCAGTGGCCGTCGGGCAAAACACGCACATAAACACTCCCTGCGCAAAACTCTCATTAAAAGGCTTAAACACCAAATAAACGAGCAGCGCGCCAAGAATCTGCACCGGAATCAGTATGCGCGAAAGCGCCGTAACGCGAATTTCCCTCGGCTTAACCTTACAGAAGGTCAGCAGCAACATCGCAAAAATTAAATATGGAGCAGTCCATTCTAACTGCTCCATAAAATTATGAAAGATGATGCCGATAACCATTGCTATCGGCAACATCCATGGTTTCAGTGCATCTCTAAATTCTGAGGCTTTCAAAACTTTGCGTTGCGCATGTCGCCCGTCTCGTTGAAGGCGTTATGGAAGGCAAATGAAGACTTCAGGGAGTGAGGGGTCTGTCCGGCGCCCATCTTCAGATAGTCGCGCAGCAGGGGTCGATAGTCGGGATGAGCGCAGTTTTCAATGATGCGCTCGGCGCGCTGCACGGGGTCGAGTCCGCGCAGGTCGGCAATGCCCTGGTCGGTGACGAGGACGTCGACGGAGTGTTCGGAATGGTCCTGGTGAGCCACCATCGGCACGATGTTGCTGATGCAGCCTCCCTTGGTCACGGACGGGCAGGAGAAGATGCTCAGGTAAGCGTTGCGGGTAAAGTCGCCCGAGCCGCCGATGCCGTTCATCATCTTCGTGCCGAGCACGTGGGTCGAGTTGATGGCGCCGAAAATGTCGGCCTCCAGAGCCGTATTCATGGCGATAACTCCAAGTCGGCGAATGATTTCCGGATTATTGGAGAGCTCAGAGGGGCGAATGGTGATTCGGCGGCAGAACTCATGGTCATGCTCAAAGAGGCGTGCCTGAGCTTCGTCGCTCATGGTCAGCGAGCAGGTGCTCACGAAGCGGCAGCGGTCGCGCTCCATCAGGTCGAGCACGGCGTCCTGAGCCACCTCGGTGTAGAACGAGAATGCCGGGATTTCATGTGCGTCAGCCAAGCCGTAGAGCACCGCGTTGGCCACGTTGCCCACGCCGCTCTGAAGCGGCAGGAACTCCTTGGGCAAGTGGCCCTTACGGAGCTCGCTGACAAGAAATTCGCAGACGTTGGCACCAATCTTTGCCGACGTCTCATCGACGGCCGTAAACGGATGAACCTCGTCCGTGCAATGCGTCTTGACAATGCCAAGCACCTTCTTCGGATCGACATAGAGATACGGCGAACCGATGCGGTCATTGACATTATAAATAGGAATTTCGCGGCGATGAGGAGGATCTGCCGGCATGTAAAGGTCATGCAGACCCTCAAGCTTTGTCGAAATAGCCGAATTCAGCTCAATGATAATGTGTTTGGCCATCTTGGCAATGGTCGGCGCAATGCCGGCGCCCGTGCCAAGCACGATGCGACCATCCGGCTGAACATCCACGGCTTCAATCACGGCGATGTCCAGCGGCCCGTAAAAACCATAACGCAGCTTCTGAGCCAACTCCGATAGATGCAAATCGAAATAATGGGCATCGTGGGAGTTGATGCGCTTGCGCAGGTCAGGCGTGTTCTGATAAGGAGTGCGCCGGCCGATGGCGTTGACCAACGACAGAGCTCCGTCAACATGGCGGTTCGTCGAGGCGCCGGTGAAAATATCCACCTTGTAAGGCCTTCCGGCCTCATGCTCGGCGGCTGCCTTGGCGGCAACTGCGTCAAAGGTATCCTTAGGCGCACCGGAGGCGGTGAATCCGCTCAATCCCAGCGCCATACCGTTGTTAATAAAGCTTGCGGCTTCCTCAGCCGTCAGAATGGGAAAAGACATTATGCGATGAATAATTTAGATTTAATGCTGCAAATTTACGAAAAAATTTGCACATTTCCACACTTTCGTGCAAAAATTTTCGTC
>CAZLMV010000037.1:0-14485 GCA_964560625.1 uncultured Bacteroides sp.
GCCCCGGATTCTCCGCCAGCGACTCAAACATATCCGGAAAAGACTCATACTCCACCGGGAGCACCTCGTGCCCCGAAAAATAAGCCCGCGCCGCAGCATCATGAAAGCACCCTGCGACGCCCTGAATTCCAACTTCAACTTTCATACGCCCGCAAAGTTACAAAAAAATCCCCTAACTACAAAACCCCCACCCCCAATTTCCCCCCAATCCTTATTTATTTTTTGGGGAGCCAGTGGGAGCGGAGGAGGCGGAAGAGGAAGATGAGGCCGCGGAAGGTTAGTTCGATGCACATGGCGGTCCAGACGCCGGCGAGGCCCATCTTTGGGGCTAAAATGGCGGCTAAGGGGAGTCGAACCAGCCAGATGCTGCCGAAGTTCATGGCGGCGGGAATCATCGTGTCGCCCACGCCGATCATGGCTCCGTAGGCCACGATGGAGGCGGCAAACATCGGCTCGGCCCAGGCTTCAATCCTCAGTGCTTCAACGCCTAAGGTGCAGATTTCCTGCACGGGGCTCATCAGCGACATCACCGCCGGAGCGAATATCCACATCAGCACGCCCATGATGCCCATGGTGATCATGCCGAGGCCCGTGGTGATATATCCGAAGCGGCGGGCAAGGTCCCGGCGACCGGCGCCGTGGCTTTGGCCGACGAGGGTTGTGGCGGCGTCGGCAATGCCATAGCCGGGCATGTAGCAGAGGCTTTCGGCGGTGACGGCAAAGGCATTGGCGGCGATGGCCATGATTCCAAGGGGGGCGACGATGGCTGTGATGGCGATTTGTGCTCCGCAGATGACGGCGTGTTCAAGCGTCATCGGCGCGGAGACCTTGACGGCGCGGCTGATCACCTGACGCTGCGGGCGGAAGCTCCCGGGGTGGCCTTTGAGGCAGATATCTTTCTCTTTAACACAGAGATAATACATCATGGCGCCGGCGGTGATGACCTCAGCCAAGACCGTGCCTAAGGCGGCGCCGAGCACTCCCAATCCCGCACCGGGAAGGGTCAGCTCCATGCCCGCGAGGTGCAGATGATGAGTCGGAAAAATCAGGAAAAAGTTGAAAACCACGTCGAGGACACACATCATGACGTTGAGCGCTCCGGGGACTTTCATATTGCCGACGCAACGGAGCATTCCGCCCGCCAAGTAGTTCATGGTGAGCAGCGGCAGGGCGGCCACGAAGACCAAGAAATAGACCGACGCCTTGGGGCGGACGGTTTCCGTGCCGCCGAGCCATCCGGGGAGGAATCCGCTGATAGCCACGCCGATAGCGGCGATGACCACGGAGAAAATCAGGCAGGCCGTGATCCCCTGGCGGAGCACCTTTCGCGCCGAATGATAGTCAGCCGCCCCTACCCTATGGGCCACCTGCACGGAAAAGCCCATGGTGACGGCCGAGCAGATGCCCCAAAAGAGCCAGAGGGAGGTCGACACGAGGCCCACAGCCGCCGAATCGTCCGCGCCGAGGCGCCCCACCATAGATGCGTCGATATACTGCATCATGATGCTGGAGAGCTGGGCCATCATCGCGGGCCACGACAAGCTGACGACCAACCGCAATTGCTGGCCGAACGTTAGCTTTTCGCCTGATTGAATGAGTTTTATCTGAGACATTCGGCTATGCGCTTCAAGCCCTCCATAAGGCGGCTGCGCGGACACGCAATGTTAATTCTCAAATATCCTTCGGAGCCATACATCGAGCCGGAATTAAGCCAAACTTTGGCCTCGCTGAGGAGTTTTTCCTCCAATTCGTCGGCCGACAAGCCAAACGGGCGAATATCAATCCATGGCAGATAAGTTGCCTCCAATTTCGTCACGGCCACCTGCGGCAGTTCTTCGGCCAAGAATTTACACATAACCGCATAATTCTCAGCTAAATACGCCCTCAATTCTTCGAGCCATTGATGTCCCTCCTCAGAGTAAGCCGCAATCAGCCCTTCGACGCCGAAGGGGTTGACGTCGCAGACCTCATTATCGTTAATCGCGCGGTCAATCTTGCGGCGGCGCTCCTCATCGGGGCAGACAATCACGGCAATCTGCAGTCCGGCCGTGTTAAAGGCCTTAGAGGGTGACAGACAGGCAATTGCATCGGGATCGACGGTCTTGTAAGGCACATATTCAAACCCCGGCATGGTCAGGTCGCAATGAATCTCATCGCTGATGACTTGCACGCCGTGGCGCCGGCAAATGTCGCGCAAGCGCTCCAATTCCTCGCGGCGCCATGCGCGGCCCGCCGGATTGTGAGGGTTACAGAGCAGCAACAGGCGGGTCTGCGGGTCCGCGGCCTTGCGCTCAAGGTCGTCAAAATCCATCTCATAAGTGAACTCGCGGGGGCTCAGATCCACGCGCCGCAGCGGGTTTTCCACTATTCGGCAGCCATTATTGCGAATCGATGAAAAGAAGCAATTATAGACGGGAGTCTGTAAGATGACGCCGTCTCCCGGGCGGGTCAACCCCTTGATGATGGCCGACAGCGCGGGCACCACTCCGGGCACATACATCACCTCCTCGCGGCGGATGGTCAACTGATGAAATCGGCCGAACCACCACTCCAAGGCCTCATAAAATTCCGGGCGCACAAGGGTGTAGCCAAACACCCCGTGGTCCACCCTGCGGCGCAGGGCGTCAATCACGCATGGCGCGGTGCGAAAGTCCATGTCGGCCACCCAAAGGGGAAGCACCTCGGGCTTCTCGTCCCATTTCATTGAGCCGGAGCCGCGGCGGTCAGGAGTCAGGTCAAAGAGGCTGCTCATTTGGCGGTTTCGATTATGCAGTTGGCCGGAGCGAGGATGTTTTTGTCAATGATCAGCTCGCCGATGTTCTCCACTTTCAGGTGGCCGCTGCGGGGATTCTTGACGCTCGTAATCGGCCCGTTGACAGTGGCTTGCAGGGTAGAATCCTCAAACGCCAAGTCGGCATCGGGGGCAAACGAGCAGTCCTCCAAAATCAAATTCTCGCAATAACACAGCGGCTGGGTGCCGGAGATTTTGCAGCGCACCAAGCGCAGATTTTTGGAGTGCCAGCCAAGGTATTCGCCCGTCAGTTCGGAGTCATAGACCGTCACGTTTTCCGTGCCCCAGAATGCATCCTTCGAGTCAATGTGGGCATTGTGGATTTCCACGTTTTTGCAGTATTGGAAAGAGTAGTTACCTTGCTGCTTATAGTCCTCAATGTCAATGTGTTCGGAGTGCATAAAGAGGTAGTCGGCATTGCTGACCTCCACTTGGCGCAGGCGCACGTCGGTGCAATGCCAGAGCGTCTCTTGCGCGTCAGGAATCTTCACGTCGGTAAGGCTCAGGCGGTGCATCTCGCGAAACATTTTCGGCGCGTCGACCTGCGTTTGCTCCATGACCAAATCTGACGAATACCACAGGGCCGCACGAGCGCCGGGTGTGAATGTGCAGTGCTCCACACGGAAGCCCTTGGTGTGCCAAAACGGGTATTTCCCTTCAAACAGGCAATCCACGGCCTCAATGTTTTCGCAACACTTCAGCGCCGACTCCCCGGCATGGAAAGTAACATTCTCCAGGCGCAGGTCCTTAGACGCAAAGAGCGGCCTCTCGCCGCCAAATTCTTGGTTCTTTATTGTTTCCATTTCGAATTATCTTGAATTTCCAATGCAAAGTTACAAAATTTCCGTCAAACAAAAAAACATCCCCGATGGTCAATCATCGGGGATGGGTTAATTGGTTATACTATTTGACCTTGATTTCGGGGGTTGTTGTTGAGTCGTTTAGTGTATTGCTTTTCGAGGCGAGGATCGGTGCGATTATCATCAGCAGCGTCGATCACTGCGCCTGGATAGCGCTGTTCGTTTTGAGTCTTGGTAGTTTTCATAGTCGTGTGTATTAGTTTTGTTTTCCTTTGACTATATAACGCCCCCGGCGCGCGAAAGGTTCACTCCTTGGATTTGAGATACTCCTCGCAGCAGAGTTTGAGCTCGGCATACCAGTCGGCGCCGAATCTCTCCGTCAGCGGGCCTTCAAGGAATTGATAAAGGCGGATGCCCTCGCGGCGACCTTTGGCGCGGGCCGAGCGGCAGATGTCCCATTTATGATAATTGACGGCCGTAAAGGAGTCATACTCAGTCAGTCTGACCGGGTAAAGGGCACATGAGGCGGGTTTGCGCCACGTGGTTTCGCCCCGGCGGAAGGCCCCCTCCAAGGCGCAGAGACACACTCCCCCCGGGCCATAGCAGGTAAAGGCACAGTTGCGCCCGTCAAGAATCGTCGTCACTAAGTCGCCCTCTTCGTCAACATAGGCCACGCCGTTTTGCTTGACCTCCTCCACCGCCCGCGGCAGCATGTCTTTTTCAATCTTGGGGAGCGCGCGGCGGATTTCGCGACATTCGGCGTCGGTCACGGGCGCGCCGGCGTCGCCCTCGATGCAACATTCGCCCTTGCAGGCGTCGAGGTCGCAGCAGAAAAATTCTTCAGCCAAATCGAGGCTGACCAGGGTGTTCTTTATCTGAAACATAATCTGTTCTTCGGTTGTCATCTTACTGTTAATGTGCCTATTAGGCGGTCATATCTCGCTCCCGGCTCGCGCTGATAGAGCAGGAGCAGATACTCATTATTGGTTTCGAAATAATCGCCCTCTATGGGGTTTTGCTCCGACTTCGGCGCGGGCTCCACGACGTATTGATAATTGTAAAGTCCCTGCTTGAGCATCAGGGTTTTGACGTAGGCGCCGAGGCTTTCATCGTAAATCATCCGCGAGTCGGCGTCGCGTCGCCGCTGGGTGAAGTCGCCTTCAAGATAGACGTCGCCCGAGGTCAGTCGGGGCATGGTCAGCTGAAAGTGCGTAATCAGGTAATCTGCCTCTATGTCAGGCACTTCGCTAAAGAGCAGATTCGGGAAAAAGCGCCCGGATTGCCCTTCGTCGTAGATATAGTTGCGATATGCGCGCGGAGCGTCGTTGTTCAGTTTGACGTGGTAATATGGCTCGATGAGCTGAAATTCCTCGATGCCCATGCCGGCATAGCGCACGTTGGTCGACTCAAAGCGCCGATATTCGTTTCCGGCGGGGAAAATCAGCGGCTTCTGGTGGGCATAAATCGCCTTTCCGGGGATGATTCGCTGGGGCTTGTCGAGCTCGTGGGTCAGCGAGCCGTTTCGTATAATCTTGAGGCGCAGGTCGTTAAATGGGTCCTCCACCCCACTCCCTTTCAGGTCGGCCTCCACTTCGAGTTGCTGATGGCGCGAATTATAGTCCACGTCGGTGCTCGATGTGACCTTGGCCGCGAGGGGCACGCGCTCCTCGCTGACCATGAAACGGGCCTGGAGCAGGACTTCGTCGGGGTCATTGTCGTCATAAACCTGCAGGAGGTAATTGCCGGAAATCAGCGGCTGCACGTCCTCGTTGGGGATGGTCAGATCGTAATGCACATAGTGGACCAACGTCCTCTGCGACAGCTCATAAGAGTAGATCTCGCCGAGGTTAAAGCCGTTGACATAGTCGCTCTCAATCAGGTCCGAGGGGCGCCAGTCGGCATTGCAATGCACAAGGCGATAGCGCAGGTAGCGCGAGTCTTCCGCCAACTCGTCAAAACTCAGCGTCACGGCGCTTCCCGGCTCGTTGAGGTGGATTATCGGCAAGAGCATCGGGTTGGCCGCGCCGAAAATCCGCATTGACTTGAAGTTGGGGTCAAACACCCCGTCCATCGTGTCAACGGCGGCAAGCGAGCTGAAGGATATCAGCCAGAATATCAGATTAATAACCCTCTTCATCTAAGATTTCAATGGCGTCGGTAATCAGCGCGGTACATGGTTTGCGCCCCGGTCGGCGAAGGTCGTAGCAATTGACCTCGCCGCAGTTTCTCTCCTTGAATTTATCAATCAGCCGGGCCACTTGGCGGTAAAGTTCCTGCTTCTCCGCGGGGCCGACATAGGCCTTGCGCCCGGCCACGATGGCCATGGCGTTGGCGGCGCCGCAGATATTGCCCGTGGCGGCAACTCCAGTGCCAAGGGCGGCCACTGTGGCCTCCAAGGCGGGGTCATAAACCATGGCCACACACTGGGCGCAGTTATATCCCTGTTTGCGCAGGTCTAAGGCCTGACGTTTCTTTTCTTCTACCATTTGATTGGCTCTATGTTATGCAGTTTCAAATAAGCGTTGGCGCGCGAAAAATGTCGGCAGCCGAAAAATCCGCGGTGGGCACTCAGCGGCGAAGGGTGCGGAGCCTTGAGAATCAGGTGTTTGGAGGGGTCTATGAGGCCGGATTTCTTGCCGGCATGTGCGCCCCAGAGGAGAAAAACCAAGTTCTCACGCCCGTCGGAAAGCGCCTTGATGGCGGCGTCGGTCATCACCTCCCAGCCCATTCCGGCATGTGAGGCGGGCTTGCCGGCCTTGACCGTCAGCGAGGAGTTCAGCAGAAGCACGCCCTGCTCGGCCCAGCGCGTAAGATCGCCATTCTCAGGCATTTCCACTCCCATGTCCGCCTGCACTTCCTTGAAAATATTTTGCAGCGACGGGGGAATGGCCACCCCCGGAGCCACGGAGAAGGCCAACCCATTGGCTTGTCCCGGCCCGTGGTAAGGGTCCTGGCCGATGATCACAACCTTCACCCGGTCAAACGGGCAGGCATCCAAGGCGGCAAAAATCTTCCCCGCCGGAGGAAATATCAGCTCGTTGGCATACTCGCGCCTGACGAACTCCGCCAAGCGCGCCCATTCCGCCGAAGCGAAAACGCCCTGGAGCCTCTCGGCCCAACTATGATCTATGCGTATCATACCGCAAATTTACGAAAAATTTTTCATTTTCCATTTCTTTTTCTTAACTTTGTCAGCATGAATCGCATTATACTTTCCGTCCTCGCCCTCCTGAGCATTTTCCCCATGGTCGCCGCGCCCCGCAGCGGCAAAGTCAATAAGAACATCACCTGGGAACTGACCGACTCCGTGCTCCACATTCGCGGCACGGGCCCCATGACGTCATACACGCCGACCTCATTCAAGCAAATCCCCTGGCTCGACGACCAAGTGGCCCGCGGAATCAACGCCATCGTGATCGAAGAGGGCATCACCGAAGTGGGCAACTACGCCTTCGGTTTCCTCAGCGAGATCAAGGAAACGCGCACCGAGGCCGACCGCTATTCCGAAGCCGCCAAGATTCCCACGGTTAAATATTATAAGGTGCGCTCCCTCTCCTTGCCCTCCACCCTGCGCAAAATCGGCAAAAACGCCTTTTCCAAGCTCCCGATAACCTCCGTACGCCTCCCCGAAGGGCTCAAAGAGATCGGCTTCGGCGCGTTTTCCGACACAGACCTCCTCTCGGCCATCCTCCCCGCCGGACTTGAAAAACTCGGCGCAGAGGCTTTCAGCGGATGCGACTTCATGCAGGCCGTGGACCTCAACGACGCCAAAATCGACCTCCGCGCCGGCGCCTTTTTTGACTGCTCCAAGCTCCGCATGATTCTCCACCCGGCTCGCGTAAAGTCCATTCAGCCATCCACTTTCAACGCCACCATCTTCCAGCAATTCACCCCGGAATATCTCCTCTCCATGTTCCAAACCGACGGCCTCGAAAACTACATTGCCGCCAATCTCGCCGACGACGCCTCCGAAGAATCCCGCCTCGCCGTCATCGACCAATTCTACGTCAACGAGGCCAAAAACGCCACCGTCCTCTTCAATCTCGACGACTTCTCCCTCTCCCCCTATAACCCTGACCACCAGCAAGCTACGCTCCACTCCACCAACCACGGCGACTTCCTCCTAACCCTCACCCCCGACCAATACTCGGCATTAGAAAAGAACCTCACCCCCGACACCCTCCGCCCCACCTACCACCCCGCCGACGGCCGCGTCCACCTCCAATTCATCACCCTCACCCTCCCGTCCTCCGCCCCCCTAATCGCCGCCCCCATTTAACGGGAATTATTTGCGTTTGGGTTTGATGTCGAGGCGGTAAGTGAGGGTTAGGAGAGCGTAGGCGGGTTGGGAATTGTAGCGGGTTTCGGTGCGGCCTTGGGCGTTGACCGTCTGGCGGATGGTGGGGAGCTGTTGGAGCAGGTCAAAGCCGATGGCTTTGACGGTGAATTGCTTGGCGCGGCCGAAGGTTTTGCTCAGCTGCAGGTTCCAAACCCAGTCTGTGGTGTTCATCTCCGGCTGCTCGTAGCCGCGGCGACAGTAGGCCATCAGGTCGGTGTCGAGGTCAATGCCGCCGGGGAGAGTGTATTTCACCCCGATGCCGTAGTTGAGGTCAGTGAAACTGAACGTGTCAAAGAGGTGGTTGCGGCTGTGGAGCGACGTCCAACTGAGGTTGACCTTGGCCGAGAGCTCCAATCCGCTCATTACTTTATATTTGAGATCAAAATTATCGCGAATATTCCAGTTATCTACTTCTGAGCGCGTGGGGAGGTCAGAGTCTGACGAGAAGTCGGCGCTGCGGTTATAGGCCGGTTCAAGCGAGTTGGTGAGGGAAAGACTTTGGCCGGAAAGAGCGGTCAGGCCATAGTAAAATTCGCCCTTGACGGCATAATTTCCGTTGATGTTGCATGGTTTCCAGGTGGTTATGCCGGTCACGCGGTCAAAGGTGCGCGCCCGCGCTAAGGCATTGTCCGTGCGCGAGTATTCAATCCGGGCCGACATATTAGATGCCTCATTGTGGAAAGTCTTACGGAAATAAGCCCCGAGGCGGTAAGTGCTTGCCTTGCGCAGGTCCGGATTACCAAGATTGAGCACCAAGGGATTGGAAGTGTCGCGCACATCAAGTAGCTGCATGATGTCAGGGAGTGTCTGCTCAAGGTTAAAGCTCAGTCCATAGGCTAATTTACCCCAATAGGCATTGCCCCGCCCGATGCTGAAATCGCCGCTATAGAGCCAGTTGCTGCGGCGAAGATGATGCGGCTGCTGATTGCGGAAGTCATCCACGCTGCGAGTGATATATTCCACGCTGGGCCTCAGACTCACATTATATTCAGGGCCTTCGCCTCCACTCCAGCTATAGGAGATGTAAGGCGTAAATTCGTGAGCCCACGAGCACCGAGTGGTCAGATAGCTGTTAGCGTAATCGATGGCCCAATTTTGAGCAGCGGAGGGCGCTTCGGGCGAAGTGGGGTTATTAAGTTCGTCAATCGTGCGCTCGCCGTAGTAATAATCCTGCTTATAGGTATATACCACGTTTAAAGGAAATGGTCTCCCCTTACTATACCACGCCGGCGACAGGGCAAAATTATAGCTCCGCGAGGGGGAGGCATCGCGCGTCAGTCGGTTGATGTCAAGGGCAGGCATGGCGAGATAGCTCACAATGTCTGAGCCATCGGCGTGGAGGCGTCGATTCTCAACTGAGGCCCTGCCATTCAGCGCAAAGCCATGTTCATATGCAGAATTTAATCGATATTCTTGCCGGAATGAATTGTCCTTCTGCCTTGATGTCTCCTGCCGCAAATAAAGCAGATTTTGCATGAAATCAGCCGAGCCGGCTTTGACAAAACTCTCGGGAATCATCTCGTCGCTCTGGGCTGAGGCCGACTCGCTACGCATAATGCCGTTTTCATATTTCAACTCAGCGCTGAACCACAGGTTCCGGACAAATTTTTCAAACCTTCGCGACGCTTCAAGATACCATGACCCCTGCCATGTGTCGCGGCGCGAGGCCGACTTTGAGCGGCTGAACGCGTTGCCCCCGGTCATATAGGCTTCGCTGAGATTATCAACGGTGTTAAAAGTGTTCTGCCTCACCAAGTTTAGCTTGGTGTTGACTCCGGTAAACTTCTGGTCGTGCCAATCAGTGTTATATTCCAGGCCGATGCGCTTGGTGGTGATTTCGCCGGAGGTGGCGCTGGGTTTGCGCCATTGCCCCTTTGAACCGGCAGCCTCGGGGTCATTGAGATTGTTGGCCGAGGAGTGGATGGCGATATACGAGTATTTGTCATAGCGCATGGCAAAGAGTCGGCCCATCCATTTCGACGACCATTCGCCGCCAAGGCCCGACCCATAGCCGCCCTCTGCATTGGCCAGCCAGCCGTTTTGATATTCCTTTTTCAGATTGACGTCCATCACCAATGGGTCATCCGAGCGGTCGCGACCCTTGATGCCCTTAAGGTGCTCAGGTTCTTTCTGATAGACCTGCACATTCTTCACCGTGTAGGCCGGCAGATTGCGCAGGGCCACTTGCGGGTCGCCGGAAAAGAACTTGCGCCCGTTAATGAGCAGCTCGGAGACGAAACGGCCATTGACCGTGATGCGCCCGTCGTTGTCAAGAGTCGCGCCCGGCAATGAGGCTATCAGCCCGTCAAGCATCGACCCTTCCTGGAGCTGAAAAGCCGTGGCGTCATATTCAAGCGTGTCACCCCTCATAACCATTTTGATCCTCGAGGCCGTCACGGTAACCTCCTCAAGTCTCCGCTCACGCCGAGGATAGCGCATCCTCACCGTGCCTAAGCTGATGTATCCGTTAGAGGGGAGCTCTACGTTAAAAAGCTGAGGTTCATAGCCTTTTGCCGCAACGGTCACCTTATATTTCGGGAGGCGCGGAATCATGCCCTTATACTCAACAGTCTCATAACCGGTTCGGAAGCCAAGTGAGGTCTCATAACCAATCGAGTCGACGAGAACGGTCCCCGTAGTGTCGGCAATGGTGATTTTAGCCGAAGTGATGGGATACTCCGTGACTTCGTCAACCACCACCGCTCTGAAATCAACCTTTGGGGCAGCGGGCTCAGCTTTTTTGCCCGAGGCGCCGATGGCCACGGCAAGCAGCAATATGAGGAATAATCTGAAACGTGACATGATCTAAATTGTTTGCCGCAAAGATACGCAAAAAAATCTGAAATTCAAAAATTTACCCCCGGCGACTTATAATTCTTATAAGACTTATAAATCTTATAAGAGTTAAGTCGCAGGGGGTAACCTGCAGCCAAAAAGCGCGGGGTTAGCGGCGTTTTTTCTTGATGAATTTGTCGAAATTGCCGGTGCCGGCAGCGGCGTGGCGGTCCTTGCGGGCGCTCAGGCGGGCGTAATCTTTCTCCTCGCCGGCTTCTTCGCAATGGATGCGCTTGCCGAAGAATTCCGCGCCCTTGAGGCCTTGCACTACTCGCTTGGCGTCAGCCTTTTTCACATCGAAAAGCGAATACCCGGGCATCAGGTCGATGCGGCCTACGTCCACTCTGTGGCCCTCGACCGTATGATTCAGCATATCAATCAGATTGCCGGCAAAGAAGCCGTCTTTTTTGCCCACGTTGACATAGATTCGGGCCATGCCTCGCGGAGCCGAGCGGCGGTCTTTTTCCTTGTCGGAGGGGATTTCGCGGCGCGGCTTTTCGCCTCGCTTAGGCTTGGAGTCGGAAATGTTTTCAATCACCGGCGCATCCTTATAATAATTCAGCAGGCGGTTGAATTCTAAGGAGAGCACGCGCTTGAGCAGGTCCTCGCCGCTGAGCCATTCGAGCTTGCGCTGAACTCCGCCAAGGTACTTGCCGATTTCATCTTCATTGACCTCTACCCTTTCGAGGCGGTCAGCGAGGTTATAGAGCTGTTTTTCAATGATATGGTCGGGCGTGGGCACGTCGCGATGCTCGAAAGTCTTGCCGATTTTCTTCTCAATTTCGCGGAGCTTGCCCTTTTCGCGCGAGTGGATAATGGCGACGCTCACACCTGTCTTGCCCGCGCGACCCGTTCGGCCGGAGCGGTGGGTATAAACCGCCGTGTCGTCAGGCAGTCCGTAGTTGATCACGTGGGTCACGTTGTCCACGTCCAAGCCGCGGGCAGCCACGTCCGTAGCCACAAGAAGCGACAAAACCTTATCGCGGAACTTCTTCATCACGATGTCGCGCTGCTGCTGCGAGAGGTCGCCATGGAGCGCGTCGGCGTTATAGCCGTCCTGAATCAGATGGTCGGCAATCTCCTGCGTCTCCTTGCGGGTGCGGCAGAAGATGATGCCGTAAATGTTTGGCGTATTGTCGGCCACGCGCTTGAGGGTCAGATACTTATCCTGCGCCTTGACCATGTAATAGATGTGGCGCACGTTTTCGGCGCCGCTGTTGCGCGTGCCGATGACGAACTCCTCGGGCGAGTGCATGTATTTCTTTGCAATCTGGCCGATTTCCTTCGGCATGGTTGCCGAAAACATCAGCATCTTGCGCTCGTCGGGCACGTGGGCCAAGATGGCGTCAATGCTGTCGAGGAAGCCCATGTTGAGCATCTCGTCGGCCTCGTCGAGCACCACGGTGTGCACCCCTCTCAGGTCCACTTCCTTGCGATCAATCAGGTCAATGAGTCGCCCGGGGGTGGCCACGATGATCTGCACGCCCTCGCGGAGCGCGCGAATCTGACTCATTATCGACGAGCCGCCATAAACCGGAAGCACCTTCAGATGCTTGATATATTTGGAAAAGTCGGCCAAATCGGAGCTTATTTGTAGGCAGAGCTCACGCGTCGGGGCCAAAATCAGCGCCTGCGTCTCATTCTTGGAGGTGTCGACGCGCTGCAATAGCGGCAGGCCGAATGCGGCGGTCTTGCCCGTGCCCGTCTGGGCCAAGGCGATGACATCATTATCTTTGGCGAGCAGATGGGGAATCACGCGCTCCTGCACGGGCATCGGATTCTCAAAACCCATCTCTTCAATTGCGCGGCGCAACTCCGGCGCCACGCCTAATTCTTCAAAAGTACTCATTATTTTGGTTATGTTTGTTTAAAAATTAAGCAGGGCCGACCCATCAAGGCCGCTGCCCTACTTAATTAACGCTTTCAGTCGGTTTATGGTTTATGGTTTATATAATTCTTATAAATCTTATAAAACTTATTTCGGGGGTCAGGCCCCTTAAACCTTAAACCTTAAACACGCAAGCATCTGCTTGCGTTAGAATTCGGCATTTCCCGGATAGCGGGGGAAGGGAATCACGTCGCGGATGTTGGTCATGCCAGTCACGAACAGAACCAAGCGCTCGAAGCCGAGGCCGAAGCCGGCGTGAGGCACCGTGCCATACTTGCGCGTGTCCAAATACCACCACATATCCTTCATCGGGATATGCAGCTCCTCGATGCGCGTCAGGAGCTTCTGATAGTCGGCTTCACGCTCGGAACCGCCAATGATTTCGCCAATCTGCGGGAAAAGCACGTCCATGGCGCGAACGGTCTTGCCGTCCTCGTTCTGCTTCATATAGAAGGCCTTGATTTCCTTCGGATAGTCCGTCAGGATCACCGGGCGCTTGAAATGCTCCTCTACCAAGTAGCGTTCATGTTCGCTCTGCAGGTCCGTGCCCCAGTCCACGGGGAACTCAAACTTCTTGCCGGAAGCTTTGAGAATCTCCACGCCTTCGGTGTAGGTCAGGCGCACGAACTGGCTCTTGACCACTTCCTCGAGGCGGGCAATGAGGTCCTTGTCATACATCTGCTGGAGGAACTCCAGGTCGTCCTTGCAGTGGTCAAGGGCATACTGCACGCAGTATTTGATGAACTCTTCGGCAAGGTCCATGTTGTCCTGAATGTCATAGAAAGCCACTTCGGGCTCAATCATCCAGAACTCGCTCAAGTGGCGCGGAGTGTTGGAGTTTTCGGCGCGGAAAGTCGGGCCGAAAGTATAAATTGCGCCGAGAGCCGTGGCGCCGAGCTCGCCTTCGAGCTGGCCGCTGACGGTCAGTGATGCAGGCTTGCCGAAGAAGTCGGCGGTGAAGTCCACCTTGCCATCCTCCAAGCGCGGAGGATTCTGAATGTCGAGGGTGGTTACCTGAAACATTGCGCCGGCGCCTTCGGCATCGCTGGCCGTGATCAGCGGCGTGTTCAGATAGAAGAAACCTCTTTCCTGGAAGAACTTATGGATGGCGAAAGCAAGGGCCGAGCGCACGCGGAGCACTGCGCCAAACGTGTTGGTGCGGGGGCGCAGGTGGGCCTTTTCGCGCAGGAATTCGAGGGTGTGGCCCTTCTTCTGCAGGGGATAGGTCTCGGCGTCGGCCGTGCCGAAGACTTCGAGCTTATCGGCCTGAACCTCACAGGTCTGGCCCTTGCCCATGGATTCCACGAGCTGACCGGTAACGTGGATGCTCGAGCCGGTGGTGATCAGCTTAAGTTCCTCGTCGCTAAACTTCTGCATGTCAAAAACGATCTGGATGTTTTTGATGGTGGAGCCGTCGTTGAGCGCCACGAACTGCACGTGTTTGTTGCCGCGACGTGTGCGCACCCAACCCATCACGCTGACTTCCTTGCCAATGAGTTCAGGGTTGAAAATATCTACGATTTTTGTTCTTTTCATCTATATGGTGTGAAATGGTTTATTCGAAGGAGCCCATTTTGAGGAAGTTAACCTCTTCCTGGGTGAGATAGCGCCAGCGACCACGGGGCAGGTTCTTCTTGGTCAATCCGGCAAAGTATACGCGGTCCAGCTTGGTTACGTGATAGCCGAGTGACTCGAAAATGCGGCGCACGATGCGGTTGCGGCCTGAGTGAATCTCAATGCCGGCCTGGTTGCGGTCCGTCTCCGTGGCATAGCTGATAGCGTCGGCGTGGATGGGTCCGTCTTCAAGTTCGATGCCGTCGGCAATGCGCTGC
>CAZLMV010000038.1:0-14281 GCA_964560625.1 uncultured Bacteroides sp.
ATTATTTTAGGGTGATTTGGATGACGGTGGATTTGCCGGCGGCGATTTCTTCTTCGGTGAGGAGTTCGTAGACGCTGAGGTCTTTGAGGGCGGAGATGTGTTCGATTTTGTCGGCGGTAGGGAGGGCAGCTTTGATTGTTTCGGGGGTGTAGTGTTTGCCTTCGAGGATAAAGACGGTGTCGTCGTCAGTGTAGATGGTGCCTACGCCGTCGATGTGGAGCGGACGGGCTTGCTTGGCGGTGAGTACGCCGATTTTGGCGAGTTTTTGGGTGTATTTTACCTCAGGGGCGTCGGGATAGGCGAATGATTGGGTAAGGTTGCCGTCATTGAGGGTGAAGGCGATTTGGACGTCGCCCTTGGAGCATCGTTCGATGATGGTGTCGCCGACCACTTGCCAGGTGCCTTCTTGCTGGACTTGGGGGGTGCGGCGGGTGACTTTGGTGTTTGCGTCGGGGGTCTCGACGCTTTCTTTGGCCAGATATTCCACGGTGAATTGGCCATTGGGGTAGTAGTTTTTGACGTAGTCAGATTGCAGCTGGCCGTTTTCTTCGCGGATGAGCCAGGAGCCGGCGAGGTCGTCGGTGATGGCGGCGGAGGCGGAGAGGGAGGAGAGCAGGCCGAGAGCGGCAGCGGCTAAGGCAACAAACTTTTTCATAAGCTGATAATATTTTGAATGGGTTAATAATTTCACCGCAAAGATAAGGCTCAAAGAGGAACCTCGCAAGAGCTAACTTCCAAATTTATAGAATTTTAACAATCGGGGGGGGTATTTTATTTCGTTAACAGAAATCGGTGAGGAGATTAGAAGATTTTGTGGGATTTGTCGTAGTGTTGGAGGGGGAGGCCGACCATTCCGCGGAGTCGGCGGATGATTTTTTGTTTGCGGGTCAGGGGGATGAGGTCGCGGCCGATGAGGTTATGGTCGACGGGGATGTTTGTGCGGATGGCGAGGGTGTCGATGGCGTTAACGCGGGCTATGAGGGATTGGATTCGGGGGTCGAGGGGCGTCAACTCGGCGGGGGTGAGACGGAGGAGTTCGGATTCGGAGAAAGGGTTGCGCTCGATTTCGCGGGCGTCGGCCACGGAAATGTATTCTCTGTCAGCGACATACATCTCGGCATACGTGCGGACATAATAGGGCACGGAGCCGCGGCCAAAGCGGTAGAGGTCGCGCCCGCGGCCGTTGGATTCGATGGTGGCGGTGAGGGCGTCGAGGTCGTGGGGCGTGACGGAGTTGCCGCCGACACCTTTATATATATAGCGCAGGTCGAATCGCTCGAAGTCGACGTTGGAGGCAAAGAAGCTGTTGAGCGCGGGCACCCATCGGCGGTTGGTCGAATCGGCCAAGACGTTGACTGACAGGTCAATGACGTCGTCGGCGGAGCGTCGCCATATCTCCGCCGGGCGCGGGCGGCCGAAAAGATGGCTGACGATGGTGTCAGTGCCCTCGCCGAGGGAGACGGTTTTCGGCATGTTTACGGGGGCGGGCATCTGGAGCCAGTCGGCCCACGAGAAATGATGGTTAAAGCGGTCGCTGACGCTGTCAAGTCCCTGGATGTCAGTGAAATGATAATAAGACTTCGACGAAAGGATGCGGGGCAGTTTCCACCCCTGAAAGCGCTTGACGGAGGCCGATGGGAGCATGAAGTCGACCCATTTTTCGCGATAGAGGAAAATGGTGTCGCCGCCCGAGGTGAGCTCGGAAAATTCGCGCACGAATCCGAGGGCATGGAGCACCTGGCGCTGGCGGGCATTGACCGTCACCTCCTTGAGTTTGATCTCTCGCGCGGCGGCGGGCAGAAGGGCCCCGGCAAGCACGAGCAAAGCGAATAAGCATCTTTTCATGGCGGCAAATTTACTGCCTTAACCGCATATAACCAAACAGATTAGCTAAGTTTTAAGTTTATTAAGAACCGTTAAGTTAATAATTTTTAAATACGCCATATAATAAAGGCGGGGGAGCGTGCGTTAATTACTCAGTTACTTTTGCAAATGAAACTACGCGTCAGGCACTTTAACCATAAAATTCTGCGACTTTTCGGAGCGCTCGTCCTCATAGCGGCGGCCTTTACCGGAGGGTCGCGCCTCAGCGCGCAATATTATCAGTCAGAACTCAAGGCCCCGGCCGGTCCGCTTGCCGCGGCGGCCGACACGGTGCTCCCCGACGGGACCGTGGACGTAAGGCCCACTATTCCACGTAATTACGAGGAGCTGATGCAGTTAGAATTGGCCTCCGACTTGGCCACGCCCTCAAATCTGACTTCCGACGTGGAATTCGACCCGCTGACGGGTAACTACGTGGTGCGCTACAAGTTAGGCGACACGAACCTGACCACGCCCTTCATGCTCTCAAAAAAGGAATATGAGCAATGGATGCTGAGGCGCACCATGCAGCAATACTGGGCCAAGCGCAACGCGGAACTCTCTCAGGAGCAGAAAGATAAGCAGCCCTTCAACATCCTCGACATGAACTTTGCCTTGGGCCCGTTGGAGAAGATTTTCGGCCCGGGTGGCGTGGCCTTGAAGACCACCGGCTCCGTGCAGCTCAACATCGGGGTGAAGAGCAACAAGACCGACAACCCCGCGCTGAGCCTTCAAAACCGCCGCAAAACCTACTTTGACTTCGACCAGAAGATTCAGGCCGCAATCCAGGCCTCGGTGGGTAACCGGCTGAGTTTCAACATGACATACAACACCGACGCGACCTTCGACTTCGACTCCAAGAACCTCAAACTCGGCTATGAAGGCGAGGAAGACGACATCGTGAAACTCATCGAGGCCGGTAACGTGTCGATGACCACGGGCTCCTCGCTGATTCGCGGCGCGCAGTCGCTTTTCGGCTTCAAAACCAAGCTCCAGTTCGGCAAACTGACGGCCACGGCGCTCGTCTCTCAGCAAAACTCCGAGAGCAAGAGCGTCAGCTCCAAAGGGGGCGTGCAGACCATAAAATTCAGCATCAATGCCGACGATTACGACGAAAATCGCCACTTCTTCCTGAGCCACTTTTTCCGCCGCAACTATGACCGCTTTGCGGCAAAGCTGCCTTACGTGCAGAGCGGCATCAACATTACGCGCATTCAGGTCTGGATCACCAACAAAAACAGCAATTTCAGCGAGGCGCGAAACCTCGTGGCCTTCATGGACTTGGGTGAAAATGAGGACCTTGCGTGCGCCCACTGGGTGCCGAACATGAGCGCGGCCAGCCCCTCAAACTCCTCCAACAATCTCCTCTCAACCCTCAAAGCCGACTATCCCACGGCGCGAAACATCAACGCCGTGACCCAGGCCCTGGAGCCCTTGGCCGCCTATGGCTTCGAGGGGGGCCGCGACTATGAAAAAATCGAGTCGGCGCGCCTGCTCAGCCCCTCGGAATACACGCTCAACTCCTCGTTAGGCTATATCAGCCTGCGCGCCGCATTGAGCGCCGACGAGGTGCTTGCCGTGGCCTACGAATACACCTACAATGGCAAGGTCTACCAGGTGGGCGAATTCAGCGACGACATCACCACCACGGCCGACAACCTCTACCTTAAGATGCTGAAAAGCACCACTGTAGCCCCCCGCCTGCCCATGTGGCGACTGATGATGAAAAACGTCTATCAGATCCCCCAGGCCTCCAAAGTCTCCTCCCAGAACTTCAAGCTGCAAATCAAATATCTGAGCGACACCACCGGCACGGCCATTAACTACCTGCCCGTGCCCGCCATCGCCAATAAAACCCTGCTGCAGGTCATGAACCTTGACCGCTTGGACTCCAACCAGGAGAGCAACCCCGACGGCTTCTTTGACTTCCTTGACGGCTACACGATTTTGCCCGCCACCGGGCGCATCATTTTCCCCGTGGCGGAGCCTTTTGGCGCGCATCTCGAGGCCGTGATCGGCGACAGGCAGATTGCCGATAAGTACACCTATAAGGAGCTATATGACAGCACTTTGATCGTGGCTCAGCAATTCCAAGACAAGAACAAATTCATGCTGACGGGCGAATATAAAGGCTCCGACGGCTCGCGAATCTCCTTGGGGGCGAGCAATGTGCCCCGCGGGTCGGTCATCGTGATGGCCGGCGGCGTCAAGCTGACGGAAAATTCCGACTATATCGTTGACTATAACAGCGGCACGGTAACCATTGTCAATCAATCGATTATCGACTCCGGCCAGAACATCAGCGTGACCCTCGAAAACCAGAGCCTCTACTCCCTGCAGCGCAAAACTCTCCTTGGCCTCGACCTTAACTATCAGTTTAACAAGAACTTCAACCTCGGCATGTCGGTGCTCCACTTCGGCGAAAAAGCCCTGACGGAGAAAGTGGCCATCGGCGAAGAGACTATCAACAACACCATTTGGGGCGCCAACCTCAATTACTCCACTGAGTTCCAATGGCTTACCAATTGGCTCAACCTCATTCCGACGGTCAACGCCGAGGCTCCGTCGCGCCTGTCGGTGCAGGGCGAATTTGCCCAATTGGTGCCCCACAAGCAGAAATCCGGCTCAAACAAAGGCTCGAGCTACGTCGACGACTTCGAATCCACCCAAACGGGCATTGACCTGCGCTCGCCCCACGCCTGGCAGCTCGCCTCCACGCCCTCCATGTTCCCGGAATCGGCCCTGAGCAATGACCCCGCCTACGGCCAAAACCGCGCGCTGATCAACTGGTACTACATCGACCGCCTCTTCACCCAGCGCAACTCCTCGCTCTGTCCCGCCTACATCAAGAGCGACCTCAAGCAGCTCTCCAATCCCTATGTCCGCGAGGTGACCTCCTTTGAAATCTTCCCCGGCCGCCAGCTCACCTATGGCGAGACGAACACGATTCAGACCCTCAACCTGTCGTTCTATCCCCGCGAGCGCGGCCCGTATAACACTGATGCTGACCGCATTGACTCGCAGGGCAACCTCCTCAACCCGGAGACGCGCTGGGGCGGAATCATGCGCAAGTTGGAGACCACCAATTTTGAGTCGGCCAACATTGAATACGTGCAATTCTGGCTCATGAACCCCTTCCTCGACGAGGAAAACAACAACCTCGAGGGCGGCGACCTCTACTTCAACTTCGGCGAAATCAGCGAAGATATCCTCAAGGACGGCTTCAAGAGCTACGAAAACGGCGTGCCCTACGACGGCAATGACCAATACATGCGCGAAACCGCCTGGGGCCGCGTGTGCACTCAGGCCTCCATGACCTATTCGTTTGACAACAACAGCGGTTCGCGCCCGGTGCAAGACGTGGGCCTCGACGGCTTGAAAAACGACATGGAGTACACCCATCCCACCTATGAAAACTACCTCAACCGCCTGCGCTCACGAGTGGACGCAACCACCCTCGGCGAAATGGCGGCCAATAAATTCTCCCCGCTCAATGACCCCGCCGGCGATAACTACCACTTCTATCGCGGCGAGGATTATGACCGCGAGCGCCTGTCGATTCTTGAGCGATACAAAAGATATAACGGCGTGGAAGGCAACTCATTAAGCGCCGAAGATGCCGATGACCCTCTCTATCAGAGCGCACGCTCTACCCCCGACGTGGAAGACATCAACCAGGACAACACCCTCAACGAATATGAGCGCTACTTCCAATATCGCGTCTCTATTCGCCCGGAGGACCTCGTCGTGGGCCAAAACTACATCACTGACAAGCAGGTGAGCGCCGTCAGCACCCGCGACGGCAAGGACCAAATCGTCGAATGGTATCAGTTCAAAATCCCCTTGCAGGATTTCGAGAAGAAAGTGGGCTCGATCACGGACCTGAGCGCCGTGAGATTCGTGCGCATGTTCATGACCGGATTTAAGGAGGTCACCCACCTGCGTTTCGCCACCCTTGAACTCGTTCAGGGCCAATGGCGCGGCTATAATTTCAACCTTAATAACCGCTCGGACACCCCCGCCGAGGGCGAACTCGACCTCTCGGTGGTCAACATCGAGGAAAATGCCGGCCGCGAACCGGTCAACTACGTGCTTCCCCCGGGAGTGACCCGCATTTCCGACCCCGGTCAGAGCCAGATCGTGCAGCTCAACGAGCAGTCTATGTCGATGAAAGTCACCGACTTGCGCCCCGGCGATGCTCGCGGCGTCTATCGCAACTCCTCCCAGGACCTGCGCAACTACAAGCGCATGCAGATGTGGGTCCACGCCGAAGCGCCGATTGACAACGTCCAGGATCTCCGCTCGGGCCAATTCTCCGTGTTCCTCCGCTTGGGCACGGACGTCAAGGCGAATTATTACGAATATGAAGTGCCCTTGGAGCTCACCGCCCCGGGCAAGTATAACAACGACCTGACGTCGCAGCGCCAACTCGTGTGGCCCCTCTCAAACCGCCTCGACTTCCTGCTGCAAAACCTTGTGAAACTGAAAAATAACCGCAACCGCAAGCTCAATGAAAATCAGCCGGGAGTGTCACACACCGGGCGCTACAGCGAGCGCGACCCGGACCACGAGGCGAACACGATGACCGTCGTGGGCAATCCGACGCTTGGCGACGTGCGCGTAATGCTCATCGGCGTGCGCAACAATTCGGCCACGAACAAGAGCGGCACCGTGTGGGTCAACGAGCTGAAAGTCACCGAGTTTGACGAAGAAGGCGGCTGGGCGGCCAAGGCCAACGTCAACTTGGCCATGAGCGACGTGGCCACGTTCAATTTCGGCGCCCACTTAGAGTCGTCGGGCTTCGGCGCCGTGGATCAGAGCCTCAATGAGCGCCGCATGGATGATTATCAGCAACTTAACTTCGCCATGCAGGTGGATGCCGGCCGCTTCCTCCCGGAAAAGGCCAAGCTCCGTGCGCCCATTTATTATGCCACGTCGACCGAGCGAATCACCCCCAAATATAACCCGCTGGACACCGACGTGCGCCTCAAAGACGCCCTCGACGACTGCTCCACCAAGCAGCAGCGCGACTCGATCAAGGCTTTTGCCGTGGACCAGACCAAGACCGAGAGCTTCAGCATCTCCGGCCTGAAATTCGACGTCAAGAGCAAAAACTCCATGCCGTGGGATCCCGCGAACTTCACCTTCAATTTCAGCTTCAACAAGCAGAGGGTCACCAACCCGACGACGGAGTATGAAAACACCAACGATTATCGCGGCTCCTTCCAGTATGCCTGGAGCCCCTTCAAGCGCACGGTCAAGCCCTTCAAAAAACTCATTGACCAGAAGAACAAACACCTGAAATTCTTCCGCGAATGGGAGTTTGGATTCCTCATGAACAACATCACGTTCATGACCAACATCAGCCGCTATTATTATGAAAATCAGGCGCGTTCGGAGGTCGACGATAACTTCCAGCTCCCCGTGTCGGTGAGCAAAAACTTCCTCTGGGACCGCAAGCTCTCGCTGAGCTGGAACCTGACCAAGACGCTGAATTTCCGCTTTGAGAGCAACACCCGCGCGCGCATCGAGGAGACGGCCGGCGCCGTGAATCGCCGCCTGTTCCCTGACCGCTATCAGGAGTGGAAAGACACCGTCATGAGCTCTATCCGCTCCCTTGGCACTCCTCAGGGCTATAATCAGTCGTTTGCGGCCGAATATAAGCTGCCGTTTAATCAGATTCCCATCCTTGACTGGCTGAGCGGATCGGCCAAGTATTCAGCCACTTACCAATGGGACCGAGGCGCCACGGTCGACGGCGAAAGCGTGGGCAACAACATTGCCAACCGCAGCGAATTTTCCGCCGACGCCCGCATCAACTTCGAGGGCATATATAATAAGGTGAAATACCTCAAAAATATCAACTCACGCTTCGGCGGCAAGAGCGCCCGCACCTCCAATTCGGCGGCTGACCGGCGCGCAAACCGCCCCAAGCGATATGAGCGCACGTTTAAGCTGAAACCTGACACTTCGCTCGTGATCAAGCATAACCTCAAGGTGAAAAAAGTGCGCGTAACTGCCACTACTCCATCGGGTCAACCCGTAAAAGTTGACACGCGCCAGATCGACGACTCGCAGATCGAAGTGCTGACCCGCGGCGAGCAGAACGTCAAGTTCGTCATCACCGAGGTCAAGGAGCAGGAGAAGAAGGGCTTCTGGTCAGAGGCCGCGGCTTATTCGCTGCGATTCCTGATGATGCCGCGCAATGTCTCGGCCCGATTCAAGCGCACTCAGAGCTTGGCGATTCCGCTCTACCGGCCCTCCGTGGGCGCCGCCTTCGGCCAGACGCAAGCCTTCGGACCAATGGCTCCCGGCCTGGACTTCGCCTTTGGCTTCGTCGGCGAAAGCTACGTCTCCGAGGCCAAGGAGCGCGGATGGCTCATGACCGACGACGGCCAGACCTCGCCCGCCTCCTTCAACCGCCAAATCGAGGTCTCCTTCGAGGCAAAACTTGAGCCCGCACCCGGCCTGAAAATCGACCTCAACGCCCAGATGAACGACTCCCGCTCGCGCCAGATTCAGTTCATGTTTGACGACATGCCCACGGCCCGCAACGGCTCCTACACCAAGACCCACATAGCCTTGGCCACGGCCCTGCGCTCCTCCAACGCCAAGAGCGGATATTACTCCAAAGCATTCGCTAATTTCTTGGAATATATCCCGATAATGCGCGAGCGCGTGCAGGGACAGTATGCCTCGGCCTTCTATCCCTCCACCGGCTTCATGGAGGGCAATGCCAATGCCGGCCAGCTGTTTAATCCGGAAGTGGGCGGCGTCAGCGAGACCAGCTCCGACGTGCTCATTCCCGCCTTCCTCGCCGCCTATTCGGGCCGCAATCCGCGCAAGCAAGGGTTGAATCCCTTCCCCTCATTGGCCGCCGTATTGCCCAACTGGCGAGTGACTTACGATGGCCTCATCAACCTCGGAAACCTCAAGAAATATTTCAAGAGTTTCACGCTGAACCATGCCTATAACTGCACCTACACCGTGGGCTCCTACAATGGCTTCCTCAACTGGGTGGGCATCGACGGCGGCGGCTCAAACCTCGGCTTTACGCTCGACGAACTCAGCGGCCAGCCGATTCCTTCGTCGCCCTTCAACATCAGCTCCGTGACCATCACCGAGCGCTTTGCCCCGTTAGTGGGCGTGAAAGTCACCCTGCAAAACGACCTGAGAGTCAACGTGGAGTGGACCGATTCGCGCACCCTAACGCTCAATTCCTCGGCCGGACAAATCGTTGAGGCCAATCAGCGCGGAATCACCATCGGCGCCGGCTATAAGATTCCCAATCTGCTGTCAGTGCTGAAAATCAAGGGCGGCTCCACCACCGTCAGCTCCGACCTTGACCTTCAGGCCGACTTCAAGTATGCGGAGACGCAAGCCCTGATTCGCCGCATCGAGGCCAACTACACGCAAGCCACCTCCGGCACCCGCAACATCTCGGCCAACTTCACGGCTAAATACGCCCTGAGCCGCCGCATCCAGCTTGGCATGTTCTTCGAGCACCAGGTCAACACCCCCCTGGTCAGCAACAGCGCCTTCCCCACCTCCAACACCGCCTACGGCATCACCTGCAACCTTTCCCTCGCCCGCTAACCGACCAGACCAACTATAGCTTTTAGACCAGGGCCCCATAGGCCCAGGGGATTGACGTACCCTGGGCCTATGGGACCCTGGTCTAAAAAGGACTTGACAAGGCGCGATTTTTTTTGTATATTTGCACCAAAATTTCCCATCCGCTATGATTGACGTTGACATCCAAGAAAACGACATTCCCCCCGAGGTCCTCGACGCCCTCCTCCTCGACCACACCACCAAAGGAAACATCTTTTGGGCCACCGACAATTACGCCCACCTCGGCCCCGGCTACCAATTCTCAGACCCCATTACCCGCGAGGCCATCACCGGCCCCCACGGCTCCGTCATAGTCCCCCGCGCCCTCAAGTCACGCCAACAGCAGCAACTCCGCTCCCGCGAAATGGCCGAAGTATTCACCCCCTCCTGGATCTGCAATAAGCAAAACAACCTCATTGACGCCGCCTGGTTCGGTCGCCCAGACGTGTTCAACTCTGAAGTAGACTCCCCCTCCGGTGCCCACTCTTGGATTCCCAATCCCGAGCAAATTCAATTTCCCGAAGGCAAAACCTGGCGCGACTACGTAACCGAAAATCGTCTCGAAATAACCTGCGGCGAAGCCCCATACCTCGTCAGCCGTTACGACACCGTAACCGGCCAACGCCTCCCCATCGATATGCGCATTGGCCTCCTTGATCGCAAGCTCCGAGTGGTCTCCGAAAACACCCAAACCTCCGGCCAATGGCTTGCCGCCGCCAAAGCTGCCCTCCGCTCTACCTACGCCTACGAATGGCAAGGCGACAACCTCGTCTTAGCTCGCGAAAACCTCCTCTCAACCATCCTTGACTTCTACAAAGCCAAATTCGACCGCCCCCTCCCTGCCCAATCCATCCCCGGCCTGGCCTACATCATCTCCTGGAATGTCTGGCAAATGGACGGCCTCAAAGGTGTCCTCCCCGCCTCCTGCGGCGAAAGGCAGACCGTGATGCAAGACCTGTTTGAGCAAACCGTAACCATCACCCCCTGCCGCGGGTGCAAGGACGGAAACATCAAAAACCATAATGGCACCTACGCCTTAATTGTAGATTGGCCAAATGACACGACCTCGTCGCAGGTCAAACATAAGCAACCCATAAGATTTATCGACCTCTTTAATAAATAGGCCTATGGAATATTTCTCATCCCTAAAGCCCAAGCTCATCTATGTGTTTCGCATTCCCGATGCGATTCACTCTGACTGCGTAAAAATAGGCGAGGCTACTTTTGAGGATGGCAACATTACCCTTCCCCCCAATAGTTCAGCCCTTAATAAGGCCGCCAAGGCTCGCATCGACCAATACACCAAAACAGCCGGCATTTACTATGAACTGCTCCACACCGAGGTGGCCATCACCGTGCGCGGCGGCGCCGTGCTCGGATTCAACGATAAAGAGGTCCACGAAGTGCTTCTGCGCAGCGGAATTAAACGCAAAGAGTTCCCTCACGTCAACGGCGCTAACGAATGGTTTTGCTGTGACCTCGAAACCGCTAAGAAAGCCATTGCCGCCGTCAAGGAAGGCCGCAAAGCCCTCCATGCCTCCGACGTAGCCGAGGCTCAATCGCCCATAGAGTTTCGCCCGGAGCAGCTCGACGCCATTACCAAAACTCTCAAGCAGTTCAAAAAAGGAAATCAAATGCTCTGGAACGCCAAAATGCGTTTCGGCAAAACCCTTTCAGCCTTGGAAGTGGTCAAACGCCATGGCGCGTTTCGCAGGGTGTTGATTTTGACTCATCGCCCCGTGGTCGACGAAAGTTGGTATGAAGACTTCCAAAAGATTTTCTATGACTCTCCCGATTACCTCTACGGCTCAAAGACCAATGGCGAGACTTTCTCTTCGCTTGAAACGCGAGCCCGAGCCGGAGTTAGCCGATATGTCTATTTCGCTTCGATACAGGATTTGCGCGGCTCCGAACTCGTGGGCGGCAACTTCGACAAAAACAACGACGTCTTCTCCACCCCCTGGGACTTGATCATCGTCGACGAAGCCCACGAAGGAACCCAAACGGCCTTAGGAAAAGCCGTCATGGAAGAGCTGACTAAGGAGGAAACTAAAGTTCTACGCCTGAGCGGCACTCCCTTTAATCTTCTTGACGACTTTAAGGAAGAGGAAATCTACACTTGGGACTACGTTATGGAGCAACGAGCCAAGGCGCAGTGGGACGAACTTCACCCCGGCGACCATAACCCCTATGCCGGCCTTCCGCGGATGAATATCTACACCTACGACCTCGGACGCCTAATGAACGAGTTTGCCGATGAAGACATCGCCTTCAACTTTCGCGAATTTTTTCGCACCGACGATCAGGGCGAGTTCATACATAAGCATCACATTGAGCGCTTCCTCGACCTCCTCACTAAAAACGACCCCTCCTCGACGGCCGATAACATCAGCCCGTACCCCTTTGCCACTCAACACTATCGCGACATTTTCCGCCACACCCTGTGGATGCTCCCCGGTGTAAAAGCAGCAAAAGCGCTGACCAAGATGCTGAGAAAACACCCCGTGTTCGGCTTATTTAAGGTTGTCAACGTGGCTGGCGACGGCGACGAAGAAAAGCCCCTTAATGACGCCCTCCGAGACGTCCATGAAGCCATTGGCAATGACCCCGATCTGACCCGAACCATCACCCTCTCATGCGGCAGACTGACCACCGGCGTCAGCGTCAAACCCTGGACCGGCGTCTTGATGCTTACCGGTAGCTTCAACACCGCTGCCGCCGGCTATATGCAAACTATTTTCCGCGTCCAAACCCCCGCAACTATTAATGGTCGAGTCAAGGAGGATTGCTACGTGTTTGACTTCGCCCCCGACCGCACCCTCAAAGTTCTGGCCGAAACCGCTAAGGTTTCCCGTAAGGCCGGAAAGCAGGGCGAGTCTGACCGCCGTCAGCTTGGCGAATTCCTCAATTTCTGCCCCATTATTGCCGTGGAAGGCAGTCAAATGAAGCAACTTAATACCGAGCATATGCTCCAGCAGCTCAAGCGCGTATATGTGGAGCGTGTAGTCAAAAATGGATTCGAAGATGGCTACCTTTATAATGACGAACTCCTCCGCCTCTCCGACGTTGACATCCAAGAGTTTAACGACCTCAAAAGAATCATCGGCCAAACCAAAGCCATGGCTAAACCCAACGATGTCCCCATCAATAATCAGGGTATGACCAACGAGGAATACGAAGAAAAGGAACGCCTCGAAAAAAAGCCCAAAAAAGAACTCACCGACGAAGAAAAAGCCCGACTTGAAGAACTCAAGAAAAAGAAAAAAGTCAAGGAGGACGCTGTCTCCATTCTTCGCGGAATATCTATCCGCATGCCCCTGATGATTTATGGCGCAAAGGTCGAAAATGAGGATGAAGAATTGACCATCGATAACTTCACCTCGCTCATTGACCCGCAATCGTGGGAAGAATTCATGCCCCGTGGCGTCACCAAGCAGCGCTTCAACGCCTTCAAGAAATATTACGACCCCGATATCTTCACGGCCGCAGCCAAGCGCATCCGCGCAATGGCTCGAGCGGCTGATCGCCTCTCAATTGAGGAACGCATTGAGCGCATTGCCTCCATCTTCGCCACCTTCCGCAACCCCGACAAGGAGACGGTTCTCACTCCCTGGCGGGTGGTAAATATTCACATGAGTGATACCCTCGGCGGATATACGTTCTTCGACCCTGACTTCACCGATACCATCGAGGAGCCCCGATTCGTTGACCGCGGTGACGTTACCGCCGATGTCTTCGCCACGGATACTCACCTGCTCGAAATCAACTCCAAGTCGGGCCTATATCCCCTCTATCTTGCTTACAATGTCTACCGCTCCCGGCTACGCAACGCCATGTTCTCGCCCGAGAGTCTTGAAGAACATCAGGCTCTGTGGGATGCAGCCGTTGCTGAAAACATCTTCGTTATCTGCAAGACGCCCATGGCAAAGCGAATCACTGAGCGCACTCTCCTTGGCTTCCGCAAAGGCAAGACCAACATGTGGGCTCCCGAAGACCTAATCAACAAAATCAAAAACCAGCCCGACCTCTTCATCAAGAAAGTCGGCGACCTAATAGGAAACAACGTGAAAATAAACGCAATTGTAGGCAACCCGCCATATCAGGAAGAAGGAGAAAACACTCGAAAAGCCCCGATATACCATCTCTTTTATGATATGGCATACCAACTTTCAGACAAAGTCACGCTAATCACTCCGGGACGCTTCCTTTATAAGGCAGGCCAAACTCCAATGGCGTGGATGGAACGAATCCTCTCCGATCCCAATGTTAAAGTTGTTGATTATTTCCAAAAAACTAATGAAGTTTTCCCAACCGTTGACATAAAAGGAGGCGTTGTAATTACCTATCGCGATGCAAAAAAGATGCTTGGACCAATTGGTTTCTTCTCTGAATTCTCGGAACTGAGAGCCATCACCGCAAAAGTTCACTCTCATCCCAAGTTCTTAAAAGGAGAATTTGCTGAAATAGTTTCATCTCAGGGTATCTATAAATTTTCAGAACATGCTCTTGACACCTTCCCTAAAATCCTCAACGTTCAAGGGAAAGGCACTGCAACGAAAATAACCTCAAATTCCTTTGAGAATTTGCCGGAAGTTTTTCTAAATGACGAACCGTCAAATAGTGCAGATTACGTGAAAATTATGGGGCGTGAAAAGTCCTCAAGAGCATATAAATGGATAAAAGCAGAGTATCTGCAACCTTGCGAATATCTCAATTACTATAACGTTTTCGTCCCGGAAGCGAATGGCACAGGTGCCATCGGCGAGGTGCTCAGCACGCCGGTAATCGGCGTGCCGGTAATCGG
>CAZLMV010000039.1:0-14270 GCA_964560625.1 uncultured Bacteroides sp.
GCCCCAACGTCAAGCAGGGAGGCATGGCCTTCGGCACCACCACCAAGGGCGCCGCAGCCGTCACCGCCGCCATGCGCAAGGCCTGGGAGCGCACTTTGATAGTCAAACTCAGCCCCAACGTCACTGACATTGCCGAGATTGCCCGCGCTGTCGAAGGCGAGGGCGCCGACTCCGTCTCGCTCATCAACACCCTGATGGGCATGGCCATCGACGTGGACCACCGTCGGCCTTATCTGAGCACCATCACCGGCGGCTTGAGCGGCCCGGCCGTGCGCCCCGTGGCCGTCCGGATGGTTTGGCAAGTGGCTAAGGCAGTGAAGATTCCGGTGATCGGCCTCGGGGGCATTACCTGCGGTCGCGACGCCTTGGAATTCCTCATGGCGGGCGCCACGGCCGTCGAAGTGGGCACGGCAAATTTCCTCGATCCGGCCGTCAGCGTGAAAATCGTCGACGAGATTGAGGAGTATTGTCGCCGCAACAAGATTTCCGACATCCGCGAAATAATTGGTATCATTTAAGGGTAGTTAACAATTTTTAACGCTCCGAAAGTTGAGAATTCAGCGAAAAATTCTTAACTTTGACCACTTTATTAGCGAGAATGGATCACCCGAAGGGCAACTTTTGGGGCCATTTTAACTAAAATTAAAGAAAAACTTACTTCTTTACCTTGAAATTATTAATAAACCACAATCATCAATCACAGAATGAGAAAAAGTTCTTTACCTTGGCGCTATGCCCTTAGCGGGCTGGTAGCCTTCGCCATGCTGGCTCCGGTAGCTGTGACGGCGGCCCCCGATCCCTCGGGCGCTCCTCAGGCCCAGGCGCCCGCCGGCAAGCGCGCCGTTACCGGTACGGTTGTTGACGCCGCCGATGGCGAACCGCTCCCCGGCGCAACCGTCTCCGTCGTAGGCGACAAGACGGCAATCACCGCCACCGACATTGACGGTAACTTCTCCATCAACGTCCCTGTCGGCAAAAACGTTACCCTCCTCGTTACTTATGTTGGCTACAAAGAAGCCCGCGTCCCCGTGGAAGACCTCGGCTACGTGAAGGTTTCCATGAAGGGCGATGACAACACCCTCGATGAAGTAGTCGTGGTCGGTGCGGGCACCCAGAAGCGTGTCTCCGTGACCGGCGCTATCACCTCCGTGAAGGGCGACGAGCTCAAGCTCCCCTCCACCAACCTTACTAACGCTCTGGCCGGTAAGATTGCCGGCGTCGTGGCCCAGACCACTTCCGGTGAACCCGGTTCTGCCGCTGAATTCTATATCCGCGGTATCGGCACCTTCGGCGGTCGCGCCACTCCTCTTATCCTCTTGGACGACGTTGAAATCTCCGCTAACGACCTCAACTTCGTCCCCGCCGAAAACATCGAATCATTCTCTATCCTGAAAGACGCCTCCGCAACCGCTATCTACGGTGCTCGCGGCGCTAACGGTGTGATGATCGTAAAGACCAAAGGCGGCGACTATAACTCTCAAACCCGCGTGGGCGTAAGCTTCGACGCTTCCTTCAACTTCCTCGACAAGTTCCCGCAGTTCGTTGACGGTCCCCGCTACATGGAGGTCTACAACATCGCCCGCATGTCGCGCGAAGGCGAAGCTGTCTATTCTCCCGCTGAAATCGAATGGACCCGCACCGGCGCTAACCCCTACCTCTACCCGAACGTAGACTGGAACGACATCCTCTTCCGCAACATGGCAAGCCGTCAGCGCGGCAACGTCAACGTCAGCGGTGGTGGCTCCAAGGTGAAGTACTACATGTCAATCGACGTGCAGCACGAAGACGGTCTTCTCAACACCTCGAAGCTCTACTCTTGGAACAACAACATCCAGCTCTACAACTACACCTTCCAGAACAACATCTCTTATAAGGTGACCCCCACGACCACCATCAGCATGAACATGAATGCTCAGGTGCGTCAAAACACCGGCCCCAACACCGGCGCCGCCGACATCTTCGCCATGACCCTGGCCACCACCCCGATCTCATTCCCGGTGACTTTCCCCGGTCAGGAAGGCGACGAATTCGTGCGCTACGGCTCTCGCAAGTATTCAGAACACACCCTGAAGAACCCCTATGCCGTGATGAACACCTCTTATAAGCAGACCAACCAGACCACCCTTAACACCGTGGTTAAACTCAACCAGGACCTCGACTTCATCACCAAGGGCCTGCGCTTTGAGGCTTGGGTGAACCTGAAGGCCTGGAGCCAGATGTCGTTCAACCGCACCGTGACCCCCTACTATTTCGCCAGCCAGGGCGCCAAGTATGACGCCATCACCGGCCAGCTCGTCCCCGTCAGCAACATGCGCACCGTGGCCCTCCAGGAAGGTACCGTTTACCTCAACGAATCTGACCTGGCTCGCTCTTCTGACCAGACCTTCGAAATCCAGGCCCGCTTCGACTGGAACCGCAAATTCGGCCTCCACGATGTTAGCGCCATGGTTCAGTATCGCCAGTGGGAATATCGCGGCGCCGTGCTCCCCAACCGTAACCAAGGTTTCTCTTTCCGCGCCACTTATGACTACGCTCACCGCTACCTCGTGGAATTCAACGCCGGTTATAACGGCACTGAACGTCTGGCCAAGAAAGACCGCTTCGGCTTCTTCCCCGCAGGTTCTATCGGCTGGGTAATCTCTAACGAACCCTGGTTCGCCCCCGCTGCCAACGTCCTGACCAACCTCAAGCTCCGCGCTTCTTACGGTATCGTAGGTTCTGACGCTCTGCAGAGCCCCGGCGGATCTCACTTCCTCTACATCGACAAGATCACCAACAACAACATCTCCGCCATCTCCTGGACTGCCGGCGACTATGACTCTTCGCAGACCTCCGGCGGCGGCCCGCAGGTTACTTACTATGCAATGCCCGGCCTCGGTTGGGAAAAATCCCGCAAGGCTGACGTTGGTATCGAATTCTCTCTGTTCGGCGACCTGACCGTTAACGCCGACCTCTTCTGGGAACACCGCTACGACATCTTCATCTCCCGCGAAGCATGGCCCGGCTCCCTCGGCTATGACGCCGCTAAACCCTGGGCCAACTCCGGCACCATGGAAAACAAGGGTGGTGAACTCTCCGTTAGCTACAACAAGCGAATTAACAACGACTGGAACTTCTCTCTGCAAGGCACCTTCACCTACTCTGAAAATAAGGTGACCAACTGGGACGAAGCCGTGAAGCCCTACGCTTGGCTCATGGGCACCAACCTCCCCGTGTCTTCTTCTCGCACCGACGGCTACATCGCCGAAGGCCTCTTCAAGACTCAGGAAGAAATTGACAACTCACCCAAGCAGAACCTCGGCTCTAACCCCCAGATCGGTGATATCAAGTATCGCGACCTCAACGGCGACGGCCAGATCACCTCTGAGGATAAAACCATGATCAGCCCCTACGGCCGCGTGCCCCGCATCCAGTATGGTTTCGGCGGTACCCTCAACTGGAAGGCCTTCGACTTCGGCTTCCAGTTCACCGGCTCGGCTAAGCGCACCATCCTCATGGGCGACGTTCACCCCTTCATGGAAGGTAAGACCCCGCAGGCCGACGCCCGCAACGTCCTCGCCTGGATCGCCGACTCTTTCTATGATCCTATCAACGACCCTGACAACTTCGACGTTGACTACCCCCGCATGGGTACCCTCCAGACCGACGTGTCCAACAACGACCAGAACTCCACCTGGTGGATGCGCAACGGCTCATTCCTCCGTCTGCGTAACATCGAACTTGGCTGGCGCTTCCCCTACGGCCGCGTCTACGTCTCCGGTCAGAACCTCGTAACTTTCTCTCCCTTCAAGCTCTGGGACCCCGAACTCTCAGCATGGAACTCTTACCCGATGCAGAAGACTGTCTCCGTCGGCGTGCAGGTTACCATCTAATCCCTCCCTCCTTATTTAAAACAATCATAGATTTTTCTTACAATGAAAGTTAAAAATATTTTCAAATACGCCTCTCTTGCGCTCGCAATGGGCACCCTCGCCGGGGTTACCTCTTGTAACTACCTCGACGTCGTGCCCCCGGAACAGCCCGGCCTCAGCGACGCAATGAAGAACCACGCCAACGCCCAGGGCTTCCTCTATTCCTGCTACAAGGGCGTCAGCCAGCGTGACTTCTCGCCCCGCGACTATCGTTCCGGCCTCAACGCCGCCAACGACGAATTCCTCATCCCCGAAACCTGGATGGCTATCGACGGTCCGACCTCTTACGCTATCATGCGTAACACCCTGCAGACCACCGCTACCACCTACGACCCCAAATTCTGGGATACCTACTATTCTGCCGTGGGTCAGACCCTGCTCTTTGAGCGCGAGCTCCTTGGCGAAGGCCGCAAGAACAACGTCTGCACCGACCCCCTCGAAGAAGAACTCTGGCTGGCCGAATCTCGCTTCTGCCGCGCCTTCTATCACTATCAGCTCCTCCGCATCTATGGCCCTATTCCTATCACTAACAAGTTTATCGCCATGGACACCGACCCCTCTAACTATCCCGGCCGCGTTCACGTGGACGGCGTAGTTGACTGGATCGCCAACGAGCTCGAAGAGTGTGCCAAGGTCTTCGAACGTCAGGAAATGCAGAAACGCGACACCGAATACACCGGCCGCGCCACCTCTACCATCTGCTATGCCCTCCAGGCCCGCCTCTTCCTCCTTGCCGCTTCTGACCTCTGGAACGGCGGATTCCCCTACAAGACCTGGCGCAACAAAACCACTTCCAAGAACCCCATCACCGGTGAAGATTACGGCAACAAGCTCTTCTCTGACACCTACCAGTCCTGGAAATGGGAACGCGCCATGGCTGCCTGCCTCCGCGCCTTCCACAAGGCCGAACGCAACGGCTATCGCCTCTACGACATCGCCGATGCCGAACACATGGATAAGGACGACGTGCTCGCCTCCGCTATCTACGTGCCCGAAATCGAAAACATGACCGCTCCCGCCGGCATGCCCGAATGGGACGCCGACACCTTCCTGGAAAAAGTGCGCATGTTCCGCTATCTGAGCTCCACCACTCCCCACGAAGGCAACTGCGAAATCATCTGGTCTAACCAGCAGGTCCCCTACGGCTTCTATGCTGAAAAGGGTCAGCAGTACTCCTGCCTGATGCCCCGCCGCATCCTCGAAACCACCACTGCCAACTCTCAGTGGAAAGAAGGCTGGAACGGCGTAGCTCCCACCCTCTACACCGTTGAACACTTCCTGACCAAAGACGGCGTAACCCCCGGCCACGACGCCACCATGCCCGTTGCCAACTGGTATAAGGAAGCAGGCCTCGCCGGCGAACGCTCTCACGTCATGAACATCTGCCTCAACCGCGAACCCCGCTTCTATGCTTGGATCGGCTTCGACGGCGGCGACTACCTCACCCTTCTGAACGACGGCGACCCCAAGCTCCTCAACATGCAGGACCCCGAACAGCAGGGCCGCGGTCAGGGCGAGCGTAACTACTCCGTAACCGGCTTCCTCTGCATGAAACACATCGACCCGCTGTCGAAGTTCGACGCCTCTAACGGCAACTTCTCCACCGGTAAGCAGTCGCCTGACGTGCTGATGCGCATGGCTGAGCTCTACCTCAACCTCGCCGAATGTTTCGCCGAAATGGACGCCCGCGGCATCGCCATCCCCGCCACCTACGAGCTCTTCCCCTCAAGCATGTATACCGCTGCCGACATGGAATCGCCCGTGGTTGAACCCGACGGCGGCCTCGTGGACGTGCAAAGCCTCATGGCTCAACACTATCTCCCCGCCGACGCTCAGGGCGCTGCCCTCGAACTCGTCAACGCCATCCGCGAACGCGCCTACGTGCCCGCCCTCACCACCAACGAACTCGGCAAGCACGACAACGCCCGCAACGCCTCTCGCTCCAAAGCTTGGGACCTCCGCGAATGGGTGCGCAACGAACGCTTCGTTGAACTCTGGTATGAAGGTGTGCGCTACTTCGACGTGCGCCGCTGGGTGGCAGGCGACGAATACTTCGCCTACGGCATGCGTGAAGGCCTCAACGGCCTGAAGGTGAAACCCACCTCCGACGAATGGCACACCCCGATGATGATCAACTCGCAGTACACCTTCCACAAGCGTCAGTATCTCTGGCCCCTCTACCAGAGCGAGGTTTACAACAACCCGCAGATGGTTCAGGCTCCCGGCTACTAATCGATAATCCTCATTTCACAATCTGAAATCTCACAACATGAAAAAATTATTTATAGCAACCGGTCTGCTTGCGCTGATGGCCGCCGCCACCTCCTGCGACAAGTATGATATCTATGACGACCAGTATGGCGACGTCATGCTCATCAAGGACGGTGGCGACGTCAACATGGACGTCTACTCTACCGACGACTATGCCGACCGCTACATCTCCGTCATCAAAGGCGGACACGACCCCGAGCGCACCTCTCACGCTAACCTCCGCGTCATGACCCCCCAGGACTTCGACAAGTATGTCTCTGACAACATCGGCGAAAACTTCTCCGGTCTCGGCATCGTCGACGAAAGCCTCTTCGACCTCATCGACGCTAACGGCAACGTGACCAAATCTATCGACTACACCTTCTCCGGCTCTGACGACCGCTACTTCGGCGCTACCCTCCGCGTAAAATCCTCGGAATACTGCAAATGGTATCGCTCCGCCGAAGTGCAGGCCCAGCTCGCCGACAAGGAATTCATCATCCCCATCGGCCTCTACTCCGAAACCGACTCTGTCAACGAGTATAACAACGTCCTGATGGTGTCGCTCAAGGACCTCGACCCGCAGATCACCTGCGACGTGGCCGACGGCGGATTCTCCATCGAAGACCTCTCCCGTCGCCGCCTCATCAACGACGCCGGCAAAGGCTTCGTCTATCAGCCTGAAGTTTACCTGACTCTTCCCTGTAAAAACCCCTGGGGCTTCGGTGTCCGCATCGTAGAACCCAAGGCTGCCGCCGTGCCTGACTACGCCGACGAAAAGAAGAGCACCCCGCTGACCTACCTCAAAAACGAAAAGGCCTCTGAAGAAAACCCCGACGGCATCACCCGCTGGGCTCTCACCGACCGCCGCGAATTTGAAGTCTACAAGAGCGACGTCCTCCAGGACAACGGCGAAGAAGCTTACTGCGTAAACTTCCCCGAAGGCGTAACCAAGGCCCGCATTCCTCTTGACATCTATCTCGACAACATCGACCCCAACGAAATGCTCAACAAGAACCTCGTGGTGCCCATCGTTATCGAAAACAAGACTGCCAAGAGCCGCACCAACGCCATCGCTTGGGACGACGCCGAAAACAAACCCTCTTGGGAAGTGACCAAGACCCTGATCAACGCCATGAGCTTCATGGTCGGCGTCAAAGTTGTTGAAGCCCCCATCGACCTCGACGACACCTGCGTAACCTCTAACGACTGCGAACCCACCGAAGGCTCCATCGCCGGCCTCTTCGACGATGACCTCTCCACCTTCTTCCACTCCGGCTGGACCGTGGCTTTCGACCGCTCTGCCCCCTACGGCTCTTACCTCGAAATCGTCCTCCCCGAAGAAATCAACGCCGTTTACTTCAACATCACCGCTCGTAGCACCAACCCCTGCTCACCCAAAAAGATCGACCTCTTCTACTCTAACGAGCTCGACAACGAAAACTCTTGGGTGAAGTTCGCAACCGCTACGAACAACAAGAAGCTCACCGCAGGCCAGTCATTCGAAATCGGTAAGATCGACAAGATGTATGCTGCCCCCGAAAAGTTCAAATATCTCCGCTTCTGCGTGATCGAGAACGACAAGGGCCAGAACCTCTGCTCGCCCTCTACCGCCAACTACTGGAACCTCGCCGAACTCAAACTCTACGGCAAAGTCCAAGACTAACCCACACATCCATCCCCATAAAAAGCAGGAGGCCCCCCGGCCCCCTGCTTTTTCTATAGCCGGGCTCTTATAAATCTTATAACTCTTATAAGTCTTATAAAAGTCCCTCGCGCGACAAATTAACTGGGGACGGCATGCGCCCTCGCGTGCCGAGCCGCCCCGGCGGCTTCTTTGTCGCGCGCCGGGCACCCGGGGGCGGGTGCCCACCCCAGTTATGTCATCGAAGGCCGGGTAAATGAGCGCGCGTGTTAACTGGGGACGGCATGCGCCCTCGCGTGCCGAGCCGCCCCGGCGGCTTGATGGAGCCGCCGGGAGGCGGTTCCGGCTTCGGTAGCCCCACGGCTTGCCGTGGGGTGTGCAATCCCCGCCCCCCCAATCGGCCGCCGGACGGCGGTCGTTGAAATTCGCGGGAGATTGCCCCGACCGCCGTCCGGCGGCCGCAATTATGGTTTTGCGCCACATGACCCCACGGCAAGCCGTGGGGCTACCTTCGCCAAGGCCGCCGTCCGGCGGCTTTTTTTACCGCTTTGCCCGTCTTATTGGCAGCATTCGGTTATGCATTTTGAGGTCAGTAAGTAGTCGGAGGGCAGGAGGAGGTAGTGGATAGGACTTGGCTCAAGAGGGTGTATAGGTCCGTGGCCGTGGGGACTCCCGGGGAGGCGAGGGCTTGGTTGCGGAAGGTTGTGCGCAGGGTCGCCCGGAGTTGGTCGTAGGTTAGGTCATAGGCGGCAGCGTTAGGGTTTAGCCATTCAACGTTTGCGGAGTGTTGGCGGATAAATTCGCTGACCACGGCTTCCTTTGCGGCCTCTTTGGCCTTCTTGGGAAGTTGGCGGTAGATCTCTTCGTGGGCAAAGGTGTTGCCGTCAAGGTCAATGATAAAGAGGTCAAAATCCTCAATCACGGCGCGGATGAGCTCCTTGGATTCCTGGAATTCATAGGCAAGGATGTCGTAATTGAGTTCGGAACTGCCCATGGGCTCGGCGGCGAGCCGCTCGAGCAGCATCATATAGACGCCATAGCCGGCAGCGCCATGTTTCATACGAAGTTTAAGGACGTTAGTTTTGTTACGTTCGTTAGCGGAATGTTTGAAAAAGTACATAATACAAAATTAAAAAATACAAAGTAAATTAAAAAAACAAAATACAAAATACAAAGTAATTGGCGGGTGGATATGTACCCTAATGCGGTCTACTTAGCGCGCTATAGCCTGGAGGGCTTTCACTGCGGTTAACCCCCGATTGCGCAGCTATCGGGGGTTGGTCATGCTCTCCTCTCCCGGTCAACCCCGGTGGGGTTGCACCTTCTCGGCAGATTGTGCAACCCCGCTGGGGTTGAATTATAAGTAGTTTTGCTGCCCGGGGTAGGGCTGACGCCCAACCCCGGGTTAACCGCGGTGAAAGCCCTCCGGGCTATTTTGCTAACCCCGGTGCATCCGAGGCCGCTCCTTGGCGACACAGGATTTTGCGGGTGAGGGGCGGCTGCGGCTGCACCGGGGTGCAGCCCTACATGTAGCGGTGGTTTATGCGGGTAGTTCATGGTTTGCGGATGGATTTGTGGGTGCAAATTTACGAACGCGGATAAGGTGAAAACCGCAAAAAAAGTAAAAAAGTGAAAAAAAATTGCGAGTTTTTTTGACCAATGGCCGTTATTGTCGCGGGAGGTACGTCCGGGAATTTGTTGCGCGCCGGGCACCCGGAGGCGGGTGCCCAGCGGCGACAAAACACTCGTCGACAAAGGAAGCCGCTGGTGCGGCTCGACACCCGAGGGCGGGTGTCGTCCCCAGTTATTTCGCGCGCACGGGCTCTTATAAATCTTATATCGCTTGTGGGGTAAATGTGACAAAATGTTGGCGGGGAGGTAAAAAATTTAGCAAAATGTTTGGAAGTTCCAAAATTTGTTTATAAATTTGCCGCATCTTTCACAAAATAATCAATTAATCGTTAAATTCTAAGGTAAAAAAACGGTATGAAACACTTCTACTCAATCATTACCATGGCCGCGGCCACATTGAGCGCCGCAGCAGCCACCCCCACGGTACAGCAGGCACAGCTGCAGCTGAACAAGCCCGCAAAAGTAGCTACCATCGGCAAGGTTGACTTCGCATCTGCCAAGTCAATGAAAAAGGCCCAGAAGAAGGCCCCCGAAACCAAGGAAGCCACTTCCGTAAAGGACTACGAAGGCGAATATGTATGGGATTTCGCTCCTCTGCTCAACAGCATGTCATCTCCCGGTGAAGTAACCATCACCGTGACCGACGAAGCCACCGGCGCCGTTGAAATTACCGGCATCACCCCTGCAGGCATTGGCTACAATGCCATCAAAGGCACCATTGATATGACCGAAGGCACTCTGACCATCGCTAACGGCCAGTTCCTCGGCGAATATGACGAAGGTTCTCCCGACTATTTCTACCTCAAAGGCGTTGACGAAGAAGGTTATATTACTGACGGCAAGAACGACCAAGAAGCTACCGTAGGTACCATCGACGGCACCACCATCGTTTTCCCCGACATGGATATCTGGGCCGTGGGTAACCCCGACAATGAAGACTTAGGCTGGTGGGCTCTCTCTTACATGAACGAGTTCGACAAGGTTGAATATGTTGACCCCATGGAAGGTTGGGAAGTTTACTGCACCGGCAAGATGCAGGACGGCTGGATCTATCCGGGCTTCGGCATTGACCCCGTAGGCAAGGAATTCGAAGTAGAAATCCACAAGTCTACCACCACCTCCGGCCTCTATCGCGTCTACAACCCCTACATGTCTGAAGGCTTCCAGTATCACACCATGGCCGCCGAAGGTGCTATCGTCTTTGACATCACCGACCCCGAATTCGTAATGGTACTTGACGGCGTTAAGTCCGGCTTTAAGAATGGCGCTTCCAACATCTGCTGCACCAACTATGAAGGCTACTTCGTTGACGGCGGCTACACTAAGGAAGAAGTTCAGGAAGTTTTGACCGCAAATGGCATCGCCGCCTCCACCTTCAAGAATAACGTAGTTTCTATCCCCGCTGCTCGCTTCAGCACCGGCGACGGCAAGGCCTACTCTTGGAATGGCACCGCAAACCTGATGGTTGCCGCTATCACCTTCGACAAGACCCCCACTGAATACGTTGCCACCGGCATCAGCTTCGCCGAAGAAGAAGTTTCCCTCAAGGAAGGCACCACCACCGTGCTCAACGTGGTTTACGAACCCACCGGCGCAACCGAAGTTGAACTCACCTGGACCTCCACCAACACTGAAGTAGCCACCGTTAGCGCCACCGGCGAAATCACCGCCGTAGCCCCCGGCGAAGCTACCATCGTGGCCACCGCAGGCGAACTCACCGCTGAATGCAAAGTGGTTGTTTACGCTAAGCCCGTGGTTAACTTCGGCATCATCCTCCCCGTAGGTGAAACCGTAACCCTCAGCGCCACCATCGACAACCCCGTGCAGACCGACGAAGCCATCACCTGGACTTCCTCTGACACCTCGGTTGCTACCGTAAGCGACGGCGGCTCTATCACCGGCGTTGAAACCGGCTCTGCCGACATCACCGCTACCTACGACGGCGAAAAGGCTACCATGACCGTGACCGTAGTTGACGAAAACAACGTGCTCATCAACGAAATCACCGCCGCCAAGGTTGCTAAAAAATATGACATCCAAGGCCGCCCCGCCGCTGACAACGCCAAAGGCGTAATCATCGTGGCTCAGGGCAAAAAAGCCGAAAAGGTTATCGTGAAGTAACCCTAACTCCGCAACAATTGCATAATGAAGGTCTCCGAGTGCCTGCGACAGGCTGCTCGGAGACATTTTTTTGCCCCTTTTGGGGTTTGCATTTTGAAATGTCTGATTTTTTAGCTATCTTTGCACGATAAATCAATCTATCGACCAACTCTACACATTATGGATTTGTTTGAAAAAATCAGCGGCGACATCAAGTCTGCCATGCTTGCCAAGGATAAAGTGCGCCTGGAGACCCTCCGTGGCATCAAAAAGGAATTCTTAGAGGCAAAAACCGCCAAGGGCGCCAACGGCGAGCTGCCCGACGACCAGGCCATGAAAATCTTAGCCAAGATGGCCAAGCAGCGCCGCGAAACGGCCCAGATTTATTCGGAGCAAAACCGCCCCGAGCTTGCCGAAAATGAACTCGCCGAAGCAGCAGTGATCGAAGAATATCTCCCCAAGCCGATGACCGACGAAGAACTCACCGCCGCCCTGCGCGAAATCATTGCCCAAGTAGGCGCCACCTCCGCCAAGGAGATGGGCAAAGTGATGGGCGTGGCCTCAAAAGCCCTCGCCGGCAAAGCCGACGGCAAACAAATCAGCGCAAAAGTCCGCGAACTTTTGGCGTAATTTTTATAATTCTTATAAGTCTTATAAATCTTATAAATCATATAATTTTAGACGATGCTTACTTTAAATCAGATAAAAGAAGACCCGAAAGAGGTTGTTCGCCGCTTGGCGGTGAAGGGATTTGACGGCAAGGAGGCGATTGATCGCGTGCTTGCGGCCGACGATGCTCGCCGCAAACAGCAGCTCGAAAACGACACCATCGCCGCCGAACTGAAAAAACTCGCCGCATCCATCGGCGCCCTGATGAAGCAGGGAGCCAAAGATGAGGCCGAAGCCGCAAAGGCCAAAGTAGCTACGCTCAAAGAGCAGCAGAAGGAAATCGCCGCCACCTTGGCCAAGACCGAGGATGAGATTCGCGAAATCCTCCTGACCGTGCCTAACCTGCCCTATAGCGGTGTGCCCGAAGGAAAAACCGCGGCCGACAACGTAGTGGAAAAAACCGGCGGCCCGATGCCCGAACTCGGCCCCGATGCGCTGCCCCACTGGGACTTAGCCAAGAAATATAACCTCATCGACTTCGAATTAGGCGTGAAGATCACCGGCGCCGGCTTCCCGGTCTACATCGGCAAGGGCGCCAAACTTCAGCGCGCGCTGATTCAGTTCTTCCTCGACCAGGCCTCCGAGGCCGGCTATCTGGAGATTCAGCCCCCTTACGTGGTCAACGAAGCCTCCGGCATCGGCACCGGCCAGCTCCCCGACAAGGAGGGCCAAATGTATCACTGTCAGTTAGATAACCTCTATCTGATCCCCACGGCTGAAGTCCCCGTGACGAACCTCTATCGCGACGTGATCATCCCCGGCGACAAGCTCCCCATCAAGAATTGCGCCTACTCGGCCTGCTTCCGCCGCGAAGCCGGCAGCTACGGCAAGGACGTGCGCGGCCTCAACCGCCTGCACCAGTTTGACAAGGTGGAAATCGTGCGCATCGAAAAGCCCGAAAACTCCTACGCCGCCCTCGAAGAGATGAAGGACCACGTGCAGGGCCTGCTCGAAAAGCTCGGCCTGCCCTGGCACATCCTGCGCCTCTGCGGCGGCGACATGAGCTTCACCTCGGCCATCACCTTCGACTTTGAAGTTTGGAGCGGCGCCCAGCAGCGCTGGCTCGAGGTCAGCTCCGTCAGCAACTTCGAGACCTATCAGGCCAACCGCCTGAAGTGCAGATATCGCACCGACGACAAAAAGACCGCCCTCGTCCACACGCTCAACGGCTCGGCCCTTGCTCTGCCCCGCATCATGGCCGCCCTGCTCGAGAACAATCAGACGCCCGAGGGCATCGTCGTGCCCGAAGTGCTGAGGAAGTACACCGGCTTCTCAATCATCGACTAATACCATTCATTATCAATAATTTAACTTCAAGAAATGTTGCTTAAAAAAATCACTTTAGCTGCTGCGGCACTGTTGTTAGCAAGCAATGTCGCCACCGCTCAGTCACTGTCTCCGTCGACGAAGACCCACTGGGACAAAGGCACCTTAGTAGTAGAAACTCCGGAGCGTCCGGCCGGCCAGGAGCACGTGCTCGGTCTCACCGCCCCGAAGATGGACAAGGTCCGCGTGGCCTTCGTTGGCTTGGGCATGCGCGGCCCCGGTGCCGTGAACCGTTTTGCCCACATTCCGGGCGTAGAAATCGTGGCGCTCTGCGATTTTGACTCCGTGCGCGCCGCAAAATGTCAGAAATACCTCCGCGAACAGGGCCTGAAACCCGCCGACATCTACTTTGGCGAAAACGGCTATCAGGACATCGTGGCTCGCCCCGACGTGGACCTCGTTTACGTGGCCACCGACTGGGATCACCACTTCCCCGTGGCCAAAGCTGCCCTCGAAAACGGCAAGCACACCGCCATCGAAGTGCCCTCAGCCATGAACCTCGAGCAATGTTGGGAGCTCATTGACCTGAGCGAAAAGACCCGCAAGCACTGCATGATTCTTGAAAACTGCTGCTATGACTACTACGAACTCAACGCCTTAGCCATGGCTCAGGCCGGAGTGTTCGGCGAAATCCTCCGCGCTGAAGGCGCCTACATCCACAATCTCGACGACTTCTGGGATTACTACTGGAAGAACCCCGAAAATGACCCCGACAAGCTCGGCTGGCGCATGAAATA
>CAZLMV010000040.1:0-14037 GCA_964560625.1 uncultured Bacteroides sp.
AATACACCTACGCCCGCATCCGCTCAGTGCTCCGCAAGGCCGCCGAGGCCGGCATGACCATTGGCGACTACACCACGGCTCAGCCCGGCGAAAGAGAAATCACCTTGATTCAGCGCTTGGCCGACTTCCCCGCCGTGGTTCAGGAGGCCGGACGCACCTATTCGCCCGCGCTGATTGCCAACTATGTCTACGACCTTGTCAAGGAATACAATCAGTTCTACCACGATTGCTCCATCCTCAAGGAAGAAGACCCTGCCGTGCGCTCCCTGCGCCTGCAGCTCTGCGAAACCGTCGCCTCGGTGGTGCGCACCGCGCTGAACCTCTTAGGCATCGGAGTTGTTGAAAGAATGTAAATTAACCACTTAAATAATTATGAATAACTATCCTTACGACATGCCGCAATATGGCGGCACGGACTATTCGCTCACGGAGCGAGTGTCAACGGTGATGAAAGGCGTCTACCTGCGCATGACCTTCGGTCTGCTCGTAACCGCCATCGTTGCCCTCCTTGCTAACTCTCAGGGATTCGTGTATTATATGGCCGCACACCCCTTTGTTTACTGGGGTCTGTTCATTGCAGAAATCGCCATCGTGCTGATTCTCGGCGCCCGTCTGACCAAGATGAGCTCGGGCGCTGCTGCCGCCATGTTCTATCTCTTTGCCGTGATTAACGGCCTGGCGCTCAGCTCGATATTCGTGGTCTATACCGGTGCGTCCATCGCCAAGACCTTCTTTATCACTGCCGGTACTTTCGGCGGCATGACCGTGTTTGGCTACACCACCAAGCAAGACCTTTCAAAGATCGGTTCGCTGCTTTACATGGCTCTCTGGGGCCTGATTATCGCCCTGGTAGTCAACATCTTCATGCACAGCTCCACTCTGGATTGGATCATCTCCATTGCCGGTGTGATCATCTTCGTGGGCCTCACCGCCTGGGACACCCAGCAAATCAAGACCATGGCCGAGGAGCTTCCCGCCTCTTCCGCCGGCCACCTCGCCACCATCGGCGCCCTGAACCTCTACCTCGATTTCATCAACCTGTTCATCTACCTCCTCCGCATCTTCGGCTCCAGCCGCGATTAAAATATTCCTTCAATAAGATCCCCCGATAGCTGCCTTTGGCGCCTATCGGGGGATTTTTCTGTGCAGGAATTTCGCGCCTGTGGTGGGTTATTTGTAGCGGGCCCAGCGGAGGAGGTCTTTGATGGTGGGCTTTTTGCCGTACATGAAGATGCCGATGCGGTAGATCTTGGCGGCGAGCCAGATCATGAAGATGATGGTCAGGTAGAGCAGTGCTAATGAGAGCCAAATCTGCCACGACGAAACGTCAAAGGGCACGCGCGCCATCATTACCATGGGCGACGTGAACGGGATGAGCGACATGACCATGGCAAACGTGGAGTTCGGGTCAGCAATCACAGCCAAGGAGGCAAAAAGGCCGATGAAAATGGGTATGATACCGACGGTTTGCAGCTGGGAGGCGTCCTGGATATTGTCAACCGAGGCGCCAATGGCGGCGAAGATTGACGCGTAGATCAGGTAGCCTCCAATGAGGAAGAGCAGCATAAAGCCCATGATTTTCAGCACGAAACCAACGTTGGTAAACATTCCCAAGGCCATGGCAAGGTCTGAGTCGAGGGTCACGGCGTTCATGTCGGCCGTGCCCGCGTTGATGGCCTGCGCTTCGGCCATGACGTCGGCGGGAATCAGCGCCGGGAGCAGCAGAGTGCTGATGCCGAACATGATGATGGCCCAGATGGCAATCTGAGTCAGGGCAACCAAGCCGACACCCACTATCTTGCCTAACATCAGTGACTTAGGATTAATTGAGCTAACCACGATTTCCAGCACGCGATTGTTTTTCTCCTCAATGATGGAGTTCATCACCAAGCTGCCATACATCAGGAGGAACATATAGAGCACGAAGTTGAGCACCGTGCCGATGGCCGAACTGATGGCGGCGCTTTGACTTTCGCCCTCTTCGCCGCTTTCGTCGGTGCGCAGGGTCTGGAGGGTGACGTTGGTGCTCACTTCCGAGAGGATTTGGTCCAGATTTTCAATATCGTAGGCCTTGAGTTTTTCGGTTTCGATGATTTTCTCGATTTGGCCGGTGATTTCGCTTTCTACGGTCACGGATGCGGCATTGGGAGTCAGCAGCTTAAGGCCGGAATTGCGGGTCAGGATGTTGCGGTCAATGACTAAGACGCCATAAATGGAGTCATTGGCAAGCATTTGGTCCTGCGGGGCCCAGGCGTCGACGAATTTGACGTCGTCGGTCGATTCGAGATGGGGCAAGATGAGACCTGAATCGTCGACCACGGCGATGGTTTTGGTGTCGCCCGTGGCAAAAAGCATGATGACCGTGGGGAGCAGGGCCATGACCAGCATCAGGATGGGGACCAAGATGGTGGTCACGATGAAACTTTTCTTGGTGACGCGCTCCATGTATTCGCGTCGGATGATGATGGAGGTAACTGACTGGCTCATTGTTGATTGGCTTTATTGACGGCGGAAATGAAAATGTCGTTCATCGTGGGGAGGTTTTCGCTGAATCCCACCAAGCGCGAATTATCGTTGACGGCGGCGATGGCGTCGCGGAGCTCCACTTCGGGGAGGAGTTTGACGCTCACTTGGGTGCGCCCGTTGTCTAAGTCGCTGAATGAGTGGCTTTCAACCATCGGCATCAGCGCGGGGATGAGGCGCGTGGTGTCGCCCTGAATGGTGAAATCATAGCGGCCCTGGGCAAATTCGCGCTTGACGTCTGACACCCGGCCCGAGAGGATGTTATGGCTCTTGTTGATGAGGGTAAAGCTGTCGCAAATCTCCTCGACGGAGCTCATATTGTGGGTGGAGAAGATGATGGTGGCGCCATTGTCGCGAAGCCTAAGGATTTCATCTTTAAGCAGTTGGGCATTGAGCGGATCAAAGCCGGAGAAGGGCTCGTCGAAAATCAGGAGCTTCGGCTCGTGGAGCACGGTGACGATGAATTGCACCTTCTGAGCCATGCCTTTTGAGAGTTCTGACACTTTTTTGTTCCACCAGTCGGAGATTCCGAAATGGTCAAACCAGGCGCGCAGGCGCTGCTCGGCGTCGCGCTTGCTCAGGCCCTTAAGGCGGGCAAAAAACATGGCTTGGTCGCCCACTTTCATCTTCTTGTAGAGGCCTCGTTCTTCGGGCAGGTAGCCGATGTGGGCGGTGTCGGCGGCGGTCAGGGTGTGGCCGTCGAAGGTCACGGTGCCGGAGTCGGGGGCGGTGATGTGGGTGATGATGCGGATCAGGGTGGTTTTGCCTGCGCCATTGGGGCCTAAAAGCCCGTAAATGGAGCCGCGGGGCACTTCAAGACTCACTCGGTCAAGGGCTTGATGACCGGTAAAGGACTTGCTGACTTCGTTAACTGTTAATAGCATAAGTGAGAGAAATAAAGAAATCCCTGAAACGGCGTTCAGAGATTTCAAAATATTAATTAAGAGTTACTTAACAATAACTTTCTTGGACCATCCGGGCGTGCGCACGATGTAGCACCCGTGGGGGAGCTCAATGGTTTGCGATTCGCCGTTGACGGTTACGCTTTTGATCTGCTGGCCGGTGATGGAGTAGATTTCAAAGCGGGTTTGGTCAGTGGAGGTGACTTCAATTCCCCCGCGCACGGGGGTGGCAGTGGCGGTTTCGGTGAGGTTGTCAACTCGCTCAGTAGCAGACATATATGAGACGCTTGCAGAGCCGCAGGCCATGCAAATAGCGATAAATAATATGCGAATTACTCGTTTCATAGTACGCAAAGATACGAAAAAACTCGTTATTACGCAAGTTTTTTCGCATATTTTTTCAAAAAATCTATCTTTGCGTGTGTTTTGGCCCGTGATTTAGACGGCTTCAAGGAGTCGGGTTTCGTCGACGAGGCGGCGCATGTTGCGCAGGGCGTAGCGCATGCGTCCGAGGGCGGTGTTGATGCTCACCCCGGTTTCTTCGGCAATTTCCTTGAACGACATGTCGCGATAGATTCGCATCATCAGGACGCGACGCTGTTCCTCCGGCAGGCTGTGGATGAGCTTGCGGAGGTCGTGGGTCAGTTGGAGTTCCATCATTTCGTCCTCAATGGAGCCTTCGCAGAGCTCCTTATTATTCAGGAGGTCCTGCTCGGAGGAGTCGTTGCTGATGGTGTTTTCGTTTTTATTGCGGCGATAATGGTCAATTATCAGGTTGTGAGCCACACGATTAAGCCACGCGCCAAATTTGCCGGAGTCTTCATAGCGGCCTTGGCGTATGGTAGTGATGGCCTTGACAAACGTCTCCTGGAAGAGGTCGTTAGCGAGGTCATTGTCCTTGACAGTGTGGCGGATGTAGTCAAACACATTCTTTTGGTGCCGGTTAAGGAGGGCATCAAAGGCTGCGTTGTCGCCATTGGCATAAGCCGTCACCAACTCCTGGTCGGTGAGCTTAGTCAGATTCTGCTGCATTAGTCGTTTTCTCTTAATTGTTTATTAGGAGTAGCAGTAGGGCGATAGGCAATTTCGGTTTTAAAGTTATTAGATAATGTTGTTTTACGAATTGCAAAGTTACGAAGAATTTTTGAGACTTGCAAATAATCTTAAACCTTTTTTGCTGAAATATTGTTATAATGATGAAAAATAACTTAACTTTTTAATCATTTATTTATGAAAAAGACATTACTCGCTCTCGCCATGATGCTTGGTATAGCAGGCGGAGCCGCCGCTCAGGAAGTGGCAATCAGCTATGGCGGTTACACTCAGATGGACGCCGTCAACAACCACCACGGTTTTGATAAAACCAACAATGCTTGGGGTGCCGTAAACGTTAGCCTCTATCTCCCCGTCGCCAAAGGCGTCAAGGTGGGTCCCAGTTATACTTACTCCAGCCAGTTCACCCCGGCTTCGGCCTATGAAATCCCCGGCCTTGAAGGCACTTATGACCTCAAGAGCAAGGTCGGCTACCATGCCATCATGCTTAACGTCAAGGTGGATTACTGGCACAACAGCATCGTGAATCTCTACGGCCACGCCGGTGCCGGCGCCGTGATTGCTCACATGATGCCTAAGTATCAGGAAAGCTACAACAAGGGCTACTTTGCCGGCCAGATCTCGCCCATCGGCGCTGAGGTTTCATTTACCCCTCATGCCTATATGTTTGGTGAACTCGGCTTTGGCGCCCAGGGTCTCGTGCAGGTTGGTTTTAAATATGCCTTCTGATGAGACTTGACACTGAAGAAAAAACCGCACTTCCCGCATCGGATTTCGGACTCCCTGAGCGCAGGGAGTATCCGATGCCCGATGCGGCTCATGTGCGCGCCGCCGAGGCTTATTTCCGCTATTGCCCCGAGGATTTGCGCCCCAAATTAGCGCGAGCCATTCTCCAAAAAGCTGCGGAATTCGGCGTCACCATCCATTCCTCCGAAATTTTACAATATGCCAACTAAACCTTAAACTTTCCACTAACCAAGGGCGAGAAACTCACCTTTTCAGCGAGTTTCCCGCCCAATTTTTCTATTATAAATTTTATAAGATTTATAAGATTTATAAGATTTATAATTTCAGATCCCGGAAAAGCTCTTGGATGTTAGGGTAAAGGCGGTCGGCGTGAGGGGCGAGGGTGTCGGGCGGGAGGGTGGTGGAGAGGGCGTGGACTTCGGCGCCGGCGTTTTTACCGGCCATGACCCCTTGCAGGGAGTCTTCCACCACGATGCAGTTCTTCGGGTCTTCTCCTAAGGCCTTGGCTGCCAAGAGATAACCCTCGGGGTCAGGCTTGCCCTTGGTGACCATCGATCCGTCAATAATCACGTCGAAATACGCGCGAAATTGCGGCAGAACCTTATGAAACTGCTCCATTTTCTCGGAATTGGAGCTGGTAACCAAGGCGGTCTTTACTCCATTGGCCTTCAGATACTTAAGCAGCTCTTCAGCGCCGGGAAAAGGCGCGTAGGTCAGGTGGCTGTCAAAGTCATAGATCTTGGCAAGGATCTTCGGGCGGTCCTCCTCGCTGAAATAGTTCATTATGCTTTTGAGGTTTGTGCCTTTGATTTTTTGCGCAAAATTGGGGATGCCGGTGGGAAATTCGCGTTCCGTGTCGGCCCAAAAGCGGGTATAGAGCCCTTCGCTGTCAATCAGAACTCCGTCGAGGTCAAATAGATATGCTTTCATCAGTCGTTTTTCTCCCAGAGGTAAAGTTTATCGGAAAGGCGCACTTTTTCGGGCACCTTGATTGAAAAGAGGTCGCCCTTGCTCACGGCGTCGGTCGGGCCGGAATCGAGGTGCATCTCCTCGATAGTCAGGATAATAGAGCCGGTGGTGGGGCCGATGATCACCACTTCGTCGCCGCGACGGATTTCGCCGCTCTCCATGAGGAATTCGCCCACTCCGAGCTTGGAAAAATACTTGGTGCACTTGGCGCAATAACGCTTGGTGCGGGTGGCCGACGACCCATAGCGGGCGCTCCATTCGCCTAAGCGCTGGCCAAGGTAGTAGCCGTTCCAGAATCCGCGATTGAAGATTCGGTCAAGTCGGAAGTCCCATTGGGCAATCTTTTCATCGGTGAATGTGCCGTCGCAAATGGCCTCGAGGGCCTCCGAATAGCACCCGACGGCTTCGGCCACATACTCCGGGCCGCGGGCGCGCCCTTCGATTTTGAAGACGGAGACCCCGGCGTCGACCATCTTGTTGAGGAAATGGATGGTCTTTAGGTCCTTGGGCGACATGATGTATTGATTGTCAATTTCGAGCTGTTCGCCTGATTCCTTGTCGGTTACGGTGTAGGCGCGGCGGCAAATCTGGGTGCAGGAGCCGCGATTGGCCGACGAGTTTTTCTCGTGGAGACTGAGGTAGCATTTGCCGCTGACGGCCATGCAGAGGGCGCCGTGGCAAAACATTTCAATCTTGACCGGCGCGCCGGCGGGGCCGCAGATGTTTTCGCTGACGATGGTCGAGTCTATCTCCTTGACCTGCTCGAGGTTAAGTTCGCGCGAGAGCACTACGGTGTCGGCAAACTGAGCGTAGAATCTCACGGCTTCAATGTTTGAAATATTGGCCTGAGTTGAGATATGGACTTCTACGCCGCGGGAGCGCGCATAGAGGATGGCAGCAATGTCGGAGGCGATGATGGCGGAGATGCCGGCGGCCTTGGCGGCGTCGACGATCTGGCGCATTTTTTCGAGGTCGGCGTCATAGAGGATGGTGTTGACCGTCAGATAGGTGCGCACTCCGGCGTCGCGACATTCCGCGGCGATGGCCGGGAGGTCGTCGATAGTGAAGTTTACTGCGGCGCGCGAGCGCATGTTAAGTCCCTGAATACCAAAATAAACGGCATTGGCGCCGGCATGGATGGCCGCGCGGAGCGATTCCGGCGAGCCCACCGGGGCCATGATTTCAAAATCATTCCGTAACATTGCTTGACTGCTTCTGTTTGTGGCCAACGACGTTGATGTTGCCCTTGAGGTTATATTTTTTGCCGTCAGTCCCCTTGGCGCGGATTACGTAGAAATAGACGCCGGGGCCGACGATTTTGCCGCCGCGCTTGCCGTCCCAGCCCTGGGAGGGGTCGGTGAGGTGGGCCAACTGGCGGCCCTGACGGTCAAAGATGTGACATTCAAACTCGGTGATGGATTTATAGCTGACCTTCCATTCGTCGTTCACTCCCGGGGTTGCGCCGGGCGAGAAGGCGTTGGGGCATTTGAGCTGCGATTCGCCGATGAAGACTTCGTAGGTGTCGCCCGTGGTCTCGCAGGAGCCGTCGGAATTGGCGCCCACCAGACGCACGTAGGTCGTGCCCTGCTCGCGGAAGGTGTAGGAGAACTCAAGGTCGCGCGAGCGCATGAAAACCTGCTGGAAATCAGCGTCGTAGGCCATTTCCCATTCATAGAAAATCGTGGCGTCGGTCACCACGGCCTCGAAGGTCACGTCCACGGGGCCGCTGCCGCCAAGGCTTGTGTCCACTTTGACTTCATTGTCGTTGTCGCGCTCGGCCTGGGTGGCGCGGGTTTGCACGCCGACGGCGATGGGGTCATACGTAGGGCTCACCACTGTCTCCTCGCGGCCCCATTGGCGCAGAAAGCGGTCGCCGCTGAGGGTGAAGTCCGTTTGGCAGAGGGGCGAGGGGCATTGGATGGTTTCGTCGGTGAATCCGTCAATGGTCTCGGTCTTTTCAACTTGCTGATACTGAAAGGCTTCCTCATCAAATTCGAGGGTAGAGTAGGTGAGTCGCAAGTCGCGGCTGACCCACTGGGGGACGCCGTTGATGGTGTAATAGGGCAGGCGCTCGCCTTCGCCGTCAACGTCGAGCCAGGTGGTGCCACACTCCGTGTCGGCCGGATTCAGCTTCAGGTCGCGCAGGGCGAAGGGGTAGGCCGAGTAGTTGATAATCCAATAGTAATGCGTTTTCCCTGAGACGGTTACGGCATAGCCCACGTTACCCTCGGGATTGCTGACAAAGCTCTCAGTGCCCCGAATGGTCGAGGCGGCATCTTCGGCATATGCTGCGCCCATGACGCTGAAACGCTGCCATTGGGCGTCGGCCGCGGGGAAGCTAACCTCCATTCCGTCAGTGGATTCCACCACATAGACCTTTTCTAACCCGGATGAGGCCGGCGGGTCAATTTCGATGGCCGCATGGCTCAGGTTGGAAAATATGAGTTGAGCATCGGCTGCCGGAGCGGCCAATGCTATCATGCAAAGAATCAGTATTTTATGAATTAGCGATGGCATACCCAAGCGTCAGGAAAAGCCGAGCGGACGCCGCTAATGGTGTCGGCGGCGCTCCATGCTTCTTCATGGGTGGCGCCGGCGGCACAATAGACGCGATAATTATCGCCGCTCTGCAAGATTTGCAATCCGTTAATGGCTGATTTAGAAATGAATTCTTTGGCCTGCTCAAGGGTTGCGAGGGAAGCAACGACGACGACATAATTTTTCGGCTTCTCCGGCTCGGGCTTTTTGATGGAGAGGATTCCATCGGCGGGCGCGGAGGCAAGGTTGAGTTCCATTCCGGCGGGCGCGGGGAGGGGCTCAAGCACTTCGGGCTCAGGGGCCGTAAAGGAGGGTGCGGCGAGCGAAGCATATTGAGCCTGCCGGAGGTCAATCGGAGTTGAGAGGGCAAAGCCGACAAGGAAAATAATCATGGCGGCAGCTGCAGCGCGGAGTCGGCGCATGCGCAGGGGCACGCGCACCACGGCAACGCTCTTTTCAGCGTCGGGGGTACCGGGCGCAGGGCAAACCACTTCAAAGGTGGGCGCAGGCTGATGCATGGCGCGGCAATTCACGGCCGGGAGCATCGGGGTCCAGGCGGCTGCCGGGCGGAAATCAAGGCGCGAGTCGGAGCTGCGATAAAGCGTGCCAACGCGCGCAATGGTCAGCGCGCCCTCGGCCTTGAGGCGGCGGCGCATCAGTTCGGCTTCGGCCTCGACGCGCTCGCGGGCCTGCTCGAAGCTGATTTTCAAGCGGCGGCTCACGGACGAGGCAAGCAGTCCGTCATCATAATTAATGGCGGGATTGAAGCTCAACACCCTTGCCGGGGGATTGAATTTTCCTGTCAGGGAGTCAAAACTTGCCGCCACGCGAGTGGCTACAAACGCACCAATGCCCGGCATGATTACGCAGTCATGTCGGCGCAGAAGTGTGATAATGTGGCGGTTAATTAGTTCTGACATTAATTTTGCGGGCCTTTTTTAGCCCGTTTCGCTTGCAAAGTTACTGAAAAAATCAATACGAACCTGCATGTTGGCCCAACTTTTTTTCAACACTCCCCCCGAAAGCGCTGATTTTCAGTGCTTCTTTAGCAGGAATTAACATGCGGGTGAGATGATAGGCGCCGAGCACGGCGGAAATGATGAGCACGGCCATGGCCAAGAAGAGCAGCAGCGGCTTGATAGTCGCCATCAATAGCGGCAGAGAGAGCGCACACAGCGCGCCGACAACAACCCCGCAAAGGACGGCAACGGCCACGGCGCGACGATTGCGCCGGCGCTCCAAGGCTATTTGCTCGCGCACAAGGTCAATGGTGTCCATGCGCGCCTGCAAGCGGGCCATGAAGTCGAGTTCCGGGCTTTGGGCGGGGGCGAAGGAGCGCAGGAGGGTTTGGAGGTCTTTATCTTCTTGAGTCATAGGCGGGTAAGGAGTTTGCGGAGGTGTTGGCGTCCGCGGTAAATGTGTTGTTTGACGGCGTCGGAGCTCGCGGAGATGATCTCGGCCACTTCCTTAATCGAATAGCCCTCTATATAATATAAGGTGACGGAGGTGCGCTCCATGGGCGTCAGCAGGTTCAACGCGGCGTAAAGGTCCTGATAATCAAAGGCCGAGTCGGCCGGGGCACCATTGGCGAGGGCTTGCGCGCGGTCAATCTCCTCCGTGGGGCGCATGGCGCGGCGGGAATTTAGAAAGGTAGAGTAGGCTATTTTCAGCAGCCAGGGGCGGAATTTTGCCATGTCTTTGAGGGAATCAAACCGGGCGTAGGCTTTCAGCAGGGAGTCCTGCGCGAGGTCGTCGGCCGTCATTCGGTCGCCACAGCAGAGGGCCGTCAGCACGCGCCGAAGGTCCTCCAAATGCTTGGTGGTCAGTTGAATGAATTCTTGTCGGTTCACTTGCCTGCGTTCATGTGCTTGCTCATGGAGAAATAGCTGATCAGGAAGCCGACGCCGACGCCGAGGCAGATGGTGCAGATGCCCAAGATGAAGAACAGAAACATCGGCTCATTGCTGACGAAGTAAATGGACAATCCGCCCAACAGAGCGCCAATCATGGTGAACACTGAGCCGACGGTCAGGCGCAGATTCAGCTGCTGGAGGGGCGTGCGCGGGGTTTTGCGCGGCTTGTTTTCGAGGCTTTCCATCAGGCGATCCACGTCGACGTCATTGTTCGTCTCGATGGCTTTCATGATGATTTCGGCGCGTTGGCGATCACGCAGCTGAGCCGTGCGCATCACGATCCAAACGACGGAAATGGGGAGCACTACGCACACGGCGATGGGGATGATAATGTTTGTGAGGTCTTGAAACATTGCGGTTAATTGTTTTATGGATTAAACTTCATGAATAAGACACCGCAAATGTCCAAAAGGTAACACCGGGGCGGCATTAAAATTCAATATTCAGGTGAATGTTGAATTGGCGGCGGGTGAGATAATTCGGCACGGCATACTGGATATTGTTGACGTCGGTGACCCAATAATAGGAGCTAACGTTCGAAATATCAAGCAGATTGAAGCAATCCAAGCCTACCCAGATGCTCTTGAAATGGCGGAAGAAGCCGCTGCGCGTCTCCCCTTCTTTGAGCTCGGAGAGGAGGGCATAACTCAGGCCGATGTCGACGCGCTTATAGGCGGGGGTGCGGAAATAGCCTTTGTCGCGAGTGGAGCGCGGAGGAGTGACCGGCAGACCGTCGGAGAAGATGCCGCGGAGGGAGAATTTCAGCTTCGGAAATTTGGGGAAATAGTCTGTGAAATAGAGCGCTACGGAGTAACGTTGGTCCGTGGGGCGCGGCACTTTGACGCCGTTGAGATTCTCCTGAGTCTTCATCAGCGAGAAGGAGATCCACGAGTCGGAGCCGGGCACGAACTGGCCGAAAAGCTTCATGTCTAAGCCCATCGCATAGCCGGAGCCGCCGTTGACACCCGAATAGTTAAGTTTCAGATTGTCAATTTCATAGGGGATAAGATTGCCAAGGGCCTTATAATAAGCCTCGGCCGAGAGCTTGAAGGGGCGATTCATGGAGCGGAAAGAATAATCCGCGCCGGCAATGAATTGAAGCGAGCGCTGCGACTTGATGCCCCGGTTGAGTTGGATAATGGAGTTGCCGTCGGCGTCCTCTACGGGCTGGCGATACTCCTTATAGAAAGGACTCTGATAATAAAGGCCCGTGGCGAAGCGGAAGGCCCACGAAGGGTGAGCATCGGGCACGAACCCCACCGATGCGCGCGGCGAGAAGAGAAATTCGCGGTTGAAGCTCCAGTAAGAGCCTCTGATACCGGCATTTACGGTCAGGAAGCCGGCGCGGGAATTGATGCGCCAGGCGTCTTGAAGGAAGAAGGCAAAGCGCGAGGTCTGGAGGTCGTGGTGAGAGTATTGGTTATAGATAACTTTCACTGCATCAGGGTTAAAGGGTAGGGAATAACCCGCTGAGTCACGCATCTCCCACTCGCGCGAGCGGTCAAGGATGCGCTCGGTGTTGTAGCTGACGCCGTAGCTCAGATTGTGGTTGTTGAGGCCCGTGTTGCCGCGCAGAGCCAAGGTGAAGACGGAGCCGCGGAGGCGGTTGCGCGCGTGTTCCTTGTATTTACCCACGCCTAATTCGCCGCCCACGGAGCCCGTGCCGGCCTGGTCGAGCCAGTATTCGCCGGAGATGTCGTAGCTCACCAGCTCGTTGGTGTAATAGCCTGACGCTAAGAGAGTAAAGTCCATGGCGCGCGACGGACGGAAATTGAGCATCGCCGCGCCGAAATAGGTCTCAAAGCGGTCCTTTTCGCGGCCATCGAAATAGACGGTGAATTGCTTGGCGTCTTCTGAGGTGCCGAAGTTGGTCTGGCGCGTGGCCGGAGTGAATTTATAGTTATTTATGGCAATGTTGCCTAAGAACGAGGCCTTCCATTTCTGATTGAAGCGGAAGTTGAGATTGGTCTGATAATCAAAGAAATTGGGGTTATATTCGCCCTGCGTTTCGAGCGACGAGAGCAGGGAATTGTTGCGCTTATAGCGGATGCCGTGGAGCTGGCTGAAGCGCTTGCTCCCCGTGCCCAAAGCCAAGGAGGCGCCCATGAGCGAGGCACTTACGGAGCCCTCGAAGCTCTCCGGCTGTCGATAGGTAATGGATAGTGCGGAACTCATCTTGTCGCCATATTCGGCCGGAAAGCCGCCCGTGGAGAACTCCACTTCGCGCACCATGGCTGGGTTGATGACGCTCAGACCTTCCTGCTGGCCCGAGCTGACCAATTGCGGGCGATAGACCTCTACTCCGTTGATATACACGGAGTTTTCATCATACGAGCCGCCGCGCACGGAGTATTGCGACGACATCTCATTCGTGGAACTGACGCCGGCCATGGTGGTCAGCAGGCTTTCAATGGAGCCGCCACTGGCATCTGCCGCATATTTATAGGCCTGATGGTCAATTTTTTGCACTCCGCCCGTCTGCTTGCGATACTCGGTGACTTCCACCTCGTTGAGCACCGTCGACGGTAGCATCCTGACATTGAGCGTCACGTCGCCCTTCGGCGCAATCAGTTTGCGCTGCGAGTCATGATAACCCACACAATGAAAGGTCACTACGATGGTGTCGGCCTCCGGAGCCGAGATGGAATAGTCGCCCTCAAGACTCGTGAAAGTGCCGATGGCCGTGCCCTTGATGCCCACGGTTACGAACTCTAAGGGCTCAACCTCGGCGCCCTCGCCAACGCTGACCTTACCATGGATTTTCACCTGCGCATGCAGAGCCGGCGCAAGCATCAATAGCAGAAATGATATAATGATGGTCTGAAACTTCATAAACAGGGAAGCCCGCGAATTTACCCGCGCGCACGTTTAAATAACGCACCCCGCCCCCCTTTTCGTATCTCCCCACCCGAAATTTTTCAAAGCTTTCCAAGAGGGGGATAAAAATAACGAGAGGCCGATGCGGCCTCCCGGGTGGTGCGTTGCCTTGCGGCGCGGCCCCTGTCTGATTTAAGGAGAATCAGCGTCAAACCATGCCCTCAAAGGAAACGATGCGCTTCCTGTCGTAGAGGGACTCAGCCAAGTGGCGGAATTCGAATCCGCTCAACAGGCGAGATAGCGCTCTCCCGGCTGCCACCGTTCCGACATCGTGGCTCTCCTCGGCTGATATATGTCCGTAGACAATTAATATACGGAGAGCCGGACGAACCCGGCTCTGAGGTGGTACGTTGCCTTACGGCGCGGCACCGGGAAAGTTCGTTTTCCCGATGCAAAGATAATACATTTTTGCCAAGTTTCCAAATAAATTAGAAAAAACCCAAAAAAATGGCTGCAACCATTCTCCGACTATTGGACCTAATATATAACGACTGCAGCCACTGAGTAATCTCTCA
>CAZLMV010000041.1:0-14032 GCA_964560625.1 uncultured Bacteroides sp.
TGGCAATGGGCATCCCCGACTACTGGATCAAGACCCTCAAGGAGAAGAAGGACGAAGACTGGCATCCCACATCGATATTCTGGGAGCTGACCAACCGGCGCGCCGACGAAAAGACCATCAGCTATGTCGAGAGCCACGACCAGGCCTTGGTGGGCGATAAGACGGTGGTTTTCCGCCTGATGGACGCCGCAATGTATTGGCACATGGCCAAAGAAGATACTGACCCGACCATTGCCCGCGGCATGGCCCTGCACAAGATGATTCGCTTAGTGACGTTAGCCTCCATCAATGGCGGCTACCTCAACTTCATGGGCAACGAATGGGGCCACCCCGAATGGATTGACTTCCCCCGCGAGGGCAACGGCTGGAGCTACAAATATGCTCGCCGCCAATGGGAACTCGTGGATAGCGACTATCTCAAATACTTCATGCTCAATGACTTTGACAATGCGATGATTCACCTCATCGGCAGCCGCAAGGGCATTGAAAACTCCCCGGTGGTGAAACTCTGGGAGAAAGACGATGACCAGGTGCTCGCCTTTATGAGGGAGGACTTGGTGTTCGTGTTCAATTTCTCGCCCACACAGTCCTTCCAGGGCTATGGCGTATTGGCTCCGGCGGGCGAATATGAATGTGTCCTGTCGACCGACGACCCGGCCTTTGGCGGCTACGGCAACATTGACCCCAAGACGCACCATCTGACTCAATTTGACGAACTTTATGCGCCGGCCGGGCGCGAATGGCTCAAGCTTTACCTGCCGCCGCGCACGGCCATGGTGCTCCGAAAACTATAACGTAAATCACTGAATAATAAACGAATAATAAACCACTCATAAATGAAAAAAATCACCTCATTGGCCTCAGTGCTCCTTGCAGCCGCGTCGGCATGGGCAGTACCCTTTCAGGCCACGACGATTACCGACGGCAAATTTGCTGCGGATACTGAATGGTACCTGATGCAAATCAAGGGCTCCTACCTTCACGCGCCGGCGGCCGACGCGCCGATCACGATTGACGCCACGACGACGTTTGCCGACTCTGACTACTGGTGCTTGGTAGGCACGGAAGCCGACGGCTACACCATATATAATAAGGCGTATGGCACGGAGCTGATGCTCGCGGCGCCCTCCAACCCCGCGGCGACCGAATTTGGCGCCAACGGCCAGTCGGCCTATGCCGAAGTGATGGCCCCGGGCAAGAGCGGCTATAGCTACACCTGGACCCTTACGGCCTCAACCCACGTCAACGGCGCTTACTACATCAACATCAAAGGCAACGATGCAGCCGTGCTCAACGACCGCGACGGCAAGTTGGCCTTCTGGACCGCCGGCAAGGACGCCGGTTCGTCTGTGACCTTCCTCGGCACGGAATTAGACGGCTCCGTGGCCAACAATGTCTGGACCATCGGCGACGGCGTCACCATTTCCTGCGCCAACGGCTCTACGGCCTCGATGACTGACGGCATTGTCAATCTCGGCACGGGCGTCTGGGAATTCAACATGCCCGAAGGTAAGACCTTGGATATCTGCGCCATAACCACCACCGAAGGCACGAAGATTATCCTCGACGGCTATCCCTACGAAGGCAACATGCCGACGATTCAGGGCCCCGTGTCAATCAAAGGCTTCTCCTATCTGCTGACCGACCTTGCCGAGGCCACGCCTCACGGCACGGCAGTGTTCCGCATGGACCGCCGCCACCCGAAATATAAGATTGTTTACCGCATCCCGGCCATCGGCTGCATTGAAAACGGCGAATATGCCGGCCGACTGATTGCCGTGAACGACTATCGCTACTGCGGCGGCGACATCGGCGGCGGACGCATCGACCTCCACATCAGCATCAGCGACGACAACGGCCTGACCTGGAGCAAACCCGACGACATGCGCAATGCTCAGGGTCTTCCCGTGGCTCGCGGCACGGGCGCTCCCGGCAATGTCATCACCAACCTTGACTGCGGCTTCGGCGACCCGGCCATCGTGACCGATCGCGAGACGGGCGAGGTGTTCGTGATTGCCTGCTGCGGCCGCATGAACTTCTTCTCCAGCCGCCGCGACAATCCGCAGCCCTCGGCTCGCTGGTGGAGCAAGGATGGCGGCAAGACCTGGACCGAGCCCGACTATGGCCAGTGGGAACAGATCTACGCACTTTTTGACGACAATTGCCCCCATGGCTACATCGACAGCCAGTTTATCGGCTCGGGCCGCATGGTTCAGAGTAAATACATCAAAGTGGGTGATTACTACCGCATTTACGCCGTGATGAGCGGCCGCAATGTGGAGGCCAACAACATTAGCAACTGGGTCCTTTACTCCGACGACTTTGGCCGCAACTGGCACATCCTCGGCGACCCGTATAACCCCGCCGTGAGCTCCGGCGCCGACGAACCCAAATGTGAAGAGCTCCCTGACGGCTCCGTGCTCTTGGCTGCTCGCGGCAACGGCGGCAACCGCAACTTCAACCTGTTCCGCTACACGGACATCGCCAAGGCCGAAGGCAAGTGGGGCCAGCACATCAACACCAACATGGGCATGGGCGGCATCAACGCCTGCAACGGCGAAATCCTCCTCGTGCCGGTGAAGAACACCGAAACCGGTGATACTCACTATCTTGCACTCCAATCATTCCCCTATGGCGGCGGCCGCAACAACGTCTCCATCGCCTGGAAGGCCCTTGTGAACCCCGAAGATTACGACGAACCCTCCGACTTCGCCACCTGGGGCGGCCGCTATCAAGTCAGCGACATGCCCTCGGCCTACTCAACGATGATTCTCCAGAATGACCACAAAGTCGGCTTCATCTTTGAAGAATGCACGTTTAACGGCGACGGATACACCGAAATGTACTATCCGCTCTCAATCGAAACGCTGACCGGCGGCAAGTTTGAATACACCCCCGACGATGACCATGAGATTGCCAACAAAATGGCCGGCGACATGATGAATCATCGCATCAAATTGCTCAAGGAAACCGCCGGCGGCGAACACGTCGGTTGCCTCTTCTCGCCGGAATTTCCGGAGGCCGAGGCTGCCATGGCCGCCTATGAGGGCAACCCCACGCCCGACGGAATTGCGGCTTTTAATTCAGCCATCGCGAGCGAAATAGAAAAATCGCAGGTCAAGGCAGAAGCCGGTAAATATTACCACTTCCGCTCGGCTCACGATGGCGCATACTCCTACACCACTGACCGTTATCTCTCCGTTACGAAGTCAAACAAGAAAATCAGCACCGCAACCAAGGCCAACGAAACCACCACTCTCTTCCTCTTGGAAGAGGCTGAGGACGGCAAATTCATGATTTTCAACCCCAATTCGGAGGCCTACCTTCCCGTGACCTCTGACCGCACGGAGACGGAAATGAAGTGTGTGGCCGACAAAGCCGAGGCCGGCACCTATGATTTTGTGAGCGACTATGCGGGCCACACGGCCTTTGTCTGCTCGGCTCCGGGCAATGCCTCCTATCCGTCGTTTCACCTGAAGAGTTCGGGCGGCACCGTGGTGATCTGGACCACCGGGGCCGGCGGCTCGCAATGGTACATGACCCCCTATGCCTACGAGCCTGACAGCGCCATTGAAGAAGTGACTGCTACCGACGGCGGCGAGCAACTCTTTGACCTTCAGGGCCGCCAAGTTTCTGCGCCCGCCCGCGGCTCGATTTATGTAACCTCTAAGAATCGTAAAATCGTCTATTAATCATGAATTTTCTTAAGGCAATAGTGCTGTGTGCAGCATTGTGTGCGGGAGCCTCGGCGGCTTCGGCACGCAATGTTAATGCCTTTATAATCAATCGCACGGATGGCGTCAAGGACCGCCTGGCCATCCATAAGGAACTGAAAGTGCAGCAATCGCCGGAGGGCGACCTGCTGTTGGTTCACCCTTCGGTCACGGTTTGCTATCCGCTGGACCTGATCAGCAACATCACGGCGGGCTTTCAGAGCTTTGCCGCCGGGCAATATTACCTCGGCGACCATGTCTATGACCCCGAGCAAAACGCCATCGAGGCCCCGGAAGTGGACGGCCTGACGCTCAACATTGCCGACGGGCTGATAACCTTGGAAGGCGTGCGCACCGACGCTCAAGTAATTGACCTCCAGGGGAAAACGATCCTGACGGTCCGCCCCGAGCAAGGGCGCGTAGAGATTCACACCTCGCAGATTCCTGCGGGGGTCTATCTGCTGACCGTCAATAAAACCACTCTTAAAATCAAAATCTGATGAAGCTCCGGAATATCTTAGCAACCCTGATGATGACGGCGGCCGCCGCAGCAGGCGCACAGACGCCCTGGTGTCACATCTATTCCACGGATGAGTCATCATTTATCTCCATGCCCCTTGCCGACATTAAAGACTCGAATTTCAGCCCCTTAGGCGCGAATTTCAGCACCATGACTTTTGTCAACGACAAGGGCGAGCAGTCCATGGACCTCGAGGTGTTCGACAAATGGGTCATCGGCCAAAACGTGGCCACGATTTACATCAATACGGACGACAATACCCTCCTCGACATCTCCGACAAAAAGACGAAATATCCGGCCAAAATCGTCGTTGACGGCGCCGGGGTTTACGATGACCTCGAATCCACGCCCATCACCTTCCGCGGACGCGGCAATTCGACCCTCAACTACCCCAAAAAGGCCTATAACATCAAATTTGAGTCCAAAACCCGCATTTGCGACTTCAAAAAGGCGAAAAGCTACGTGCTGCTTGCCAACTGGATTGACGGCTCGTTCATGCGCAATTATGCCGCCTTCTCCTTTGGCCGCCTGATTGGCATGCCTTACTGCAACAGCTGCCGCCCCGTCGACGTCTACCTCAACGGCACTTTCAAGGGCACGTACACGCTGACTCAGAAATGCGGCTTCAACAACGGCTCCGTCGACCTCCCCAAGGAGGAAGAGGCCAACTCAGTGATGATTGAGCTCGACACCTGCGACCCCGCTGCGGGCCTGACCATGGAATATGGCGGCTTCTCGCGCAACCTGCGCCTCCCGTATCAGCTCAAGGATCCCGATGCGCCCGAAGATGAGGCCGCAGCCATGGATTGGTGGTATGACTGGGCCATGGATTTCGAAGAATTGGAATCGGCCGTGTTTGCCGGCTCCGACATCTCCAAGATGGTTGATTATGAGACCCTTGCGCGCTATCTGATGGTATTTAACTTGGCTTGCAATCAGGAACTTAACCACCCCAAGAGCGTGATGCTCTGGAAAACCAAGGGTGGCAAATGGCAATTCGGCCCCTGCTGGGACTTTGACTGGGCCTTCGGTTATAAGCAGACCTATCAGAGCTATGGCGGCGACCAGTCAGACGAGTTCATGAAACATTATGAAGAATTAGTGGCCTACTGCAAACAGGAGTATGGCACGTATTTCGGCATGTTCCAGGACACTGACGGCACCTATATCTATTGGTTAGGCGACGACGTCTATGTCCGCGACCCGAAGACGGGGGACATTGTCCGCTATCTCGAATCGCAGCCCGCGCGACCCAGTTATGAATCGCCCCTTTTGGCCACGGGCAAGAACACCCAGAGCGGCCCCTTCGGCCATGGCGGCGAATTCTTCCTCGCAATGATTAAGGACAATAAGGAGTTCCTGAAGGTCTATGCCAAAATCTGGGAAGAAGTGGAGCCGCAAATCAACGACTGGCTCAAGGAATTTGACGCCTATGCCGACGAAGTGAAGCCCTCGGCCAATCGCGAAATCTTCACTGACCCCGGCAAGCATTATCCCGACGTGACCAACGCTCAGGCCGTCAAAGAACTCAAATCATGGATCAAAAATCGCATTAAATATATAGGTAATCCCAAGAATAATTATGGACTTTATTAAGACTCTGCCCCTTATTGCGGCGGCGCTGCTGCCGTCGAGCCTCGGCGCGGTTGATTATCTTGACCGCTCCGGCTGGAGCTGGAAAACCTCTTCAAACTGTGCCGCTGAGGGCGACATCATAGGCCTGGAAGGTATTGCCGACGGTAATACCGTGACGTGCTGGCACTCAAACTATCATGCCGACAATAGCAGCCCCGAGCGCAAGAATCCCCACTGGGTGATGATTGACCGCGGCGGCGACACCACTCCCGCCTATGGCTTGGCCTATCTGCCGCGCCAAAACGGCGGCTCGAGCAGCACCGCCTGTACTCGCTATGCCATCTATTTTGCCGACAAAACCTTGGAATACACCCCCTCCACCTCCGAGGACGACATTGTCTACTCCCTCGGAAATCCGGCTTATACCGGCACTTGGGACGGTAACTTCGAGGAGAAATTCGTGAATTTCACCACTCCCGTCACCTCGCGCTACATCCTTTTCGTCAACCTCCAGAGCAACGGCTCCAACTCCGCCGCATGCTCCGAAATGAACCTCTTGGCCACGAAAGGGCAGGGGGGCGAAACTCCCGTGACCGACTACAACGCCATCCGCATCACGACTCCCGACGGCGATGAACACCGCATTGCCATCGACGGTACAAACCTCGCTTTCAGCATGGCCGGCGGCAACATCCGCATGGGCAATAGCGGCATCACCGTGGAATATGCCATGGACGAGGTAAAACACTTCAAACCTGAGCATTACGACTTCCTCGAAGAGGAATTCTACGTAGGCCCGAAGAAGGATATCTACGAATATCCGCTGACGGTGACCCTCAATCGCCAGGTGCTCACCCTTGAAGAAGGCCAGTCGGCCTATCTGATGGCGCAGGTGAGCAATGCTGTCGGCAAGTATGAGGTGGTTTGGGAAACCTCCAATCCGGCAGTGGCCACCGTTGCCCCTGACGGCCAAGTGACCGCCATCAAGGCCGGTTCGGCCGAAGTCACCGCCACCTGCGGCGACGCCTCAGCCTCCTGCAGCGTGACCGTCACCGAGCAGGCCGTGGGCATCATCGAAGCCCCCGTGGCCACCCTGACCTTCCGCCGCGACGGCGATAACCTCATCCTCGGCGGCGCCAAGGCCGGCGAAACCGTGGTGCTCCATAATCTTGCGGGCGTCAAAGTCGCCTCCACCGTGGCCTCCCCTTATGGTCAGGCCGTGATTTCCGTGGGCTCGCTCCCCTCCGGCGCTTATTTGCTTTCCGCTTCCGGTTTAACCTTGAAAATTTCTTTCTAAGATGAAACTCAAGTCATTACTTTCAGTCGCTTTCATTGCCCTCGGTGCCTTGGCCGCTACGGCTCAGGACCCCTGGCTGCACATATATTCTACCTCTCCCAAAGAATTCCGCCAATATGACATGGACGACGTGCTTGACATCAGCTTTGATGAGGCTGCCGGCACCATGACCGTCAATACCGACGCCGACGGCTCGCGCTCCATCTCTCTCGGCTCGGTGGACCGCTTCGTCATCGGCCCCAACGTCTGCCGCATCGACATCGACACCGACCTCAAGACCTACGACTCCACGTTTGGCAATTACGAAGGCATGCCCGTGACGGAAATCGTCTCCAAAGAGCTCTACTTGGAGGGCACGCTGACCTTTAATGGCCGCGGAATCTATGAAGACGTGGTCTGCCCCGTGAAGATTCGCGGACGCGGCAACTCAACTTGGGGCCACAGCAAGAAGCCCTATCGCCTGAAATTCACCGAGAAAACCAAGCTTGGCAACGTCCATAAGGCGAAAAATCTCGTGCTATTGGCCAACTATCTTGACGGCTCGATGATGAAAAACTATGCCTGCTTCGCATTCGGCAAGCTGATTGACATGCCTTACATCAACCGCTCGCTGGCCGTCGACGTCTATCTCAACGGCAACTACAAGGGCGCATATCAGCTCACCGAGAAAATCGGCATCAACAATGGCTCCGTGGACCTCCCTAAGGAAGACGAACCCAACTCAATCCTCTTTGAACTTGACACTTACGAGGCCGACGAGGATGAATATCCCTCACGCGACTCCAATTTCGGCATCCCCATCCGAATCAAGGACCCCGACGCGCCTGAGAACTACGACGAACTCGAAACCTGGCTTGACTACTGGCGCGGTGACCTCGAAGAATTCATCGACGTGGTCAGCACCGAGGACCCCTCCAAGATTTTTGCCATGTGTAACCTCGAGACCTTGGTGAAATACATTATGGTCTACGATATCGCTTGTAACCAGGAACTTAACCACCCCAAGAGCGTCTATCTTCACAAAACCATCGGTGGCCTCTGGGAGTTCGGCCCGTGCTGGGACTTCGACTGGGCCTTCGGCTATCAGCCCACCTATAATAAAGGCCAGCAGGGCAATTCATGGTGGTGGAACCCCACGACTTATCCCGACTATGAAAACCCCCTGATCGGCTTTGGCAACAGCTCCAACCAGGGCGGCAACTACTTCTTCTATGCCCTCTGCAATAACGACGTCTTCCTTGCCAAATTCAAGGAGATCTGGGACGATTTCTACAAGAACAAGCAGGCCGATTTCTGGGCCGCGTTTGATGCGTATGCCGAGTCAATGGCTCCGTCGGCCAATCTCCAGGCCGGTTATCGCGACCAGTACGTAGGCTGGGAATCGCAGGTAGAATCCCTGCGCCAGTGGATTCAAAACCGTTTTGACTACATTAACTCTGACCCGAACTATGGCCTCTGGGAAGACTGATATTTTTGACTTCATGACGGCGGCGGTCAGCAATTTCAACGCCGTTGAGACGATTGCTGACCTCCTCCGCATCGAAGGATTCACGGAGCTCCGTGAGAGCGATTTTTGCTGGAATGTGCAGCCCGGAGGCCGCCATTTCGTCATCAAAAATGACTCGGCCATCTTCGCCTTCATCGCCGGCGAGGAGCCTGCCGTGGCCCCCTTCCGCATCATTGCGGCCCATTCTGATTCTCCCGGATTCCGCCTTAAGCCGAACCCGGAGATGGCCGTCGGCGCATGCTCCGGCGGCTCCGATTTGATGGTCAAACTCAATGTCGAGAAGTATGGCGGCGCGATTCTCTCTTCGTGGATGGACCGCCCCCTGGGCCTCTGCGGACGCGTGATTGTTTGTCCCGACTCGGATTTCCCCTTAGAGTTGGAGAGCCGCATCGTGCGCCTCGATGAGCCCCGCTTGGTGATTCCGCGCTTGGCCATTCACTTCAATCGCGCTGTCAATGAGGGCGTTGCCCTCTCCGTCCAAAAAGACATGCTCCCCGTGTTGGGCTACGTTTCCAAGGCCCTCGGCGGCAAAAACGCCGTGCGCAATCTCTTGGCTAACCATTTGGAGGTGGACCCCGAGCAGATCATCGATTTCGACATCTCGCTCTATGACCTCCAAGGCCCCGAGCGCATCGGCGCCGACTCGTCGTGGATCAACTGCGGGCGCTTGGATGACTTGGCCATGGCCTGGTGTGCCGTGCAAGCCCTGTTGGAGGCCGGCGAAGGCGAAAACACGCGCGTGGCCTCCATTTTCGACAATGAAGAGACCGGCTCCGGCACGCGTCAGGGCGCCCATTCGCCCGTGCTTCGCAACATCCTGCGCCGCATCGCCGCCGACGCCACCGACGAGCAATTCCTTGCCCTCTTGGCTCGCTCATTCTTCATCTCGGCCGACTGTGCCCACGCCGCCCATCCCAATTACTTGGAAAAGATGGACCCCGTGAACCTCCCGCGCTTAGGTGGCGGTCCCGTGATTAAGGTCAACGCCAACTGCAAATACATGACCGATGCGCTCACCGCCGCCCGATTCAAGCAGATTTGCGCCTTAGCCGACGTCCCCGTGCAGGAGTTTGTCAACCATTCCGACTCGCCCGGCGGCTCCACCTTAGGCAACATCCTGACCGGCACCCTTGACATCGACGGCGTCGACATGGGTATCCCCCTCTGGTCCATGCACTCCGCCCGCGAAACCGCCTCCCTCACCGACATCGCCCTCGCCATCCGCGCCTTCACCACCGCCCTCTAATCCCCCCGGGCTCATTCCATTCGCCTCTGTGTCAAAATCTCGTCCACATTGGTCTGCGCTTTTTGACACGCATGGGGCGGGGATGGGGAGCATCAAAATTAGGCCTGTCAAAATAAAAAATCAAATTTTGCTGGATAGTTCGAAATTTTTTGTTATATTTGCAAAAAATTTAACAACACGTAGTGATTATGCAGGCCAAAGTAAATCTTTTTGATGAATCGGATGCATGTGCCATCTATTCCATTCAGTTTTCTTCTGACGATATTCCGGAGTTTCAGAAATTTTTGGAGAAGTTTGAGGAGAATTTGGAATATCGTCATGATTACGAGGTTATTATCAATGCCATTGCGCGAATCTTTGAGCGCGGGGCGCAGGAGCGCTATTTTCGCCCGGAAGGTAAGTTTGCCGACCGAGTTTGCGCTCTCCCGATTGATGCTGCCTCGCTGCGTATTTATTGCATCCGTCTGTCAGATAATGTTTTGATTGTCGGTAATGGAGGCATCAAAAAAGGCATTGCACGTTATCAAGATAGCCCGGAGCTTTGTGGTTATGTTTTGACGTTGCAGAAACTGGATGCATTGATAAAAAAGTGTGAGAAAGAGGGTAAGGTTAAAGTTAACCAAACCCGAATTGACGGAATTGAACAAATAGATTTTGAGTTATGATGCACAATTTGGTTTTACAGAGAAGCATTGCTAATCTTTCTGCGGAAAGCGTTGAACATTCAAGGCTGGCCTTTGATGTGTCAGACCGCATTGCGTCGATTCTGCGCAAAAAAGGCCTCTCGACTCATGATTTGGCCGTTGGGTTGAACACCACCGAATCGGAGGTGTCAAAGTGGCTGGGCGGTACTCAAAATTTTACTTTGGGGACTATTGCTCGGATTCAGGCCTTTTTGGGTGAGAAATTGTTGATAGTTCCGCAGTAAAAAAGGTCCCCGGCAGATGAAAAAAACGGGGTGGAAAAATTTGCGGGGGTGGGAAATTTTTTGTAAATTTGCCGCGCGTATGGGCTTGTGCCTGTATGACTTACAGAGATAAATTAGTACTAAAACCAATAATCACATGAAAAAATCACTACTTCTCACTGCTGCTGCGGTAATGCTCAGCGCCTCCGCAGTGTCGGCCCAGACTTACAAGCCCGGGGCCTACTACACCGAAGGTGAGGCCATCACTTCCGAAGCCGACCTGACTTCCGGCCTCTACTTCATCAAAGTTCACGCCAAGTCCGGCGGCGCCACCACCATGGACCGTGGCGAAAAGTTGCTTTTCAAGTATTCCGACGATGAGAATGCCAACAAGCGCGAATTTGCTGCCCGTTTCCACACCACTTTTAATGTGCCTGACTTGGGCACGAACGAAGCCATGTTCCTTTGGCAAATCGACGTGACCGACAATGTCGTGTTCAATGAATATGACAACAAAGCTGCCACCGCAAAAGACCCCGTTACTTGCAAAACCTTCTCCGTGAAGGGCATGAGCAATAACAAGTATTGGTCAATGGTCGGCACCGGTCAAAACCAAACCGGCACCGCAGAGGAGAACAACATCGTTGTTTATCCCGCCAAGGATAACATGAAGGACACCGACGTTGATGCCAACATCGGCCAGTTCCGCCTCGTGGCCCTCCCCGAGGACTATACTTATGAAGGCAACGAGACTGAAAATACCCGTTTCTTCATTCAGCTGACCAACGGCCTGTTCCGCAACCCGGGCAATGGCCGCATTACCCATCCTTATGTTCACTCAAACGCTCAGAATCCCAGCTGTCTCTCTTACTGGGGCGACGCTGCCACTACCGGCACCTCCGTTCAGCTCGAGTTCGTAAAGGCCGTTGAGAATGAGGATGTGGTAGGTGTTACGGTTAACTTCCCCAAGTTCAACATGGACAACATGTCAATCAACGTGCCCCTTGACGCTACTTCCGGCGTGAATGACCTGAAGGAGGCTATTGACAACTACATCGCTGAAAATGGCGGCATGTATGACGTTGTTTATCCGAACGTTACCTCCTTTAACGACGGCGACGTGCTGACCGTAGGCGGTACCTGGGTTAACGCCCTCGTTCCCGGCCACGTTTACCGCTTCAACATCCGTCCGGACGACTCCGCTGCCCACACTCACGCCGTGCGCTATGTGCGCAATGCCGACAATGGCGCAGCAGCCGGTGATGTTGGCTTCATCATGACCCGCAACGGCGGCGCAGCTTCTTTCAACACCCTTGAACTCGAACGCTTCTGGTTCTTCCAGGAAGTGCAACCCGCCACTGAAACCGAAGGCGGCGTTTACACCATCCATAGCCTCGCCCGCCCCTACGACAAGGGTGTCTACGTGGCCGATGCCAACAATGAAAAGTGCTCGCTGCTCGAAAGCGCTACTGAATTCCTCATGGTTTCCAGCGGCAATTCTCAGATTAAGCAGCCCGGCGACTTCGCCTTCCGCATCAATGCCGTCAACGGCGTGGAAAGCTATGTGAACGACGTGGAAGGTAAGCTCGGCGTATGGAAAAACGGCAACGACGCTCGCAACGACGGCGGCTCTCTGATCCGTCTCTCCTCGTTGGTTGACGAAGATTTCAGCGACTTTGCCGAATTCGCTCCCGCCGACCTCGTGGCTGCCGCCAAGGCTGACCCCACCGCTGAAAATGTGCTTGCCCTCTTCGATTATTTCACCGGTCGTGAGCTCGAAGCCGCCATCGCTGCCGCCAAGACTTACACCATCGGCGACGAAGTCGGCGAATACAACAACGCTGACCATAACTTCGCCGAACTCCTCGCTGCCGCCGAGGCCGTAGCCGCCAACGCCGCCGCCACCGACGAAGAAAAGGCTGCCGCAGCCGCCTCTATCAGCGAATATTCGCTCGTAGTAAACATGCCCACTCCCGGCCGCTTCTATCGCTTCAAGAACCGCAACTCAGGCAAGCTCCTCTCCTCGCTCCCCATCACCAAGGGCAACCAGAAGAAGGTGATGCCCCACGAAGTGCCTGCTGACGGCATTGACAAGGCCGGCGCTAACACCGTGTTCTATCTCCATGAAGATGAGGCCGGTAACTATATCCTCGTGTCATATGCCGACGGTAAAGTAATGAGCAAGTGGGCCTCCGGCCAGGACTGGAACTTCGTCCTCAAAGGCTCCGAGCAGGCTACCGCCAACATGACCTTCGGCCACCGCGGCAAAAACGGCGGCTTCATCATCTGTGCTGACCCCGAAAACCACCGTCACCTCTTCCATAACGGCACTGCTGCCTATGCCGACAACATCGGTTGCGGCACGAGCGTTCACGACGGTTATCAGTGGGACGTAATCCCCGTGACCTCGCTCCCCGTGCCCATCTATATGGAAAACTACGATGAATCTGACGCCACCCCCAATCTCTACTTCTCCGTTCACTCTCCCGTGGCCCTCGAAAACATCGAAAACGTGGACGCCTACACCGGCGTATTCACCGGCACCAAGGTTGAAAAGACCAAGATTGAAGGCGTGATTCCCGCTCACACCCCCGTGCTGATGGAATACAAGGGCGGTGCTTTCCATGGCGAACATGGCGACTACCTCTTCTTCCCCATCGCCAACGAAGGCATCAGCACCACAGCTGAGACCGCTTCTTCCGACATCAACGGCGACATCTTCGCCTTCGAAAAGAAGGAGAACACCACTTACTATACCCTCCACGAAACCACTGCCAACCGCTTCCGCATCCACGACGTTTACGCCGAAGCCAACGACAACGTTGAAAACAACGTGATCCCCGGCTTCAAGGCCCACATCGCCGTGCCTGCCACCCAGAACCCCGAAGAATACTTCGAAATCGTTGATCCGGACCCCGAAACCGCCATCGACGAAATCGAAGCCGACGCCGCAGTCAAGGCCGCCAAGGTTTATGACCTCCAGGGCCGTCAGCTCGCCGCTCCCGCCAAGGGCATCAACATCATCGGCGGTCAGAAAGTGCTCGTGAAGTAATCTGCCCCCCTCCCTACACCTTATATTAAATATAGTCGCAGCCCCCGGGGACTGACAAAATGTCAGTCGCTCGGGGGCTCAACTTTTTTGGCACGTTATTTGTTAGTTTTATGTAACAAGAAAACAATTCAAGTAGAAACTAACAAAACTCTAAAAATTTATTATGGGAAAAATTATTGGTATTGACCTCGGCACGACTAACTCGTGCGTGGCAG
>CAZLMV010000042.1:0-7708 GCA_964560625.1 uncultured Bacteroides sp.
CATCATCTCCCCCACCGGCTACTACTCCTACCACGACAACTCCCGCCTCTAACCCATGTTGCAGAGAAAATCGCGAATCTTCTTGATTTTCTGACATTTTTCTATTATCTTTGCAATCTAAAACTATATAACTATGGCATTACCGATAGCATCCATGCCGGTACTCACCGGAGAAGTAGCTCAGCGATTCGAGACGGAAGCTCAGGCCAACTACCGCGAAAATCTCAACCGCACGGAGCAAGAGAAAAAAGCCGAGGCCGAAGCACTCGAAAGAGGATTCGCCAAATTGCGCCGCATGTTAAACAAAGCCCACCTCTAAGAATTGAATAACCTTTAAATCTTAAATCTCCCCTCCTCACGTTATGTCCCCCAAAGCCATCCTTATACTCATCCTCGCCATCTGCGCCGCCATCACAACTCCGGCGCAAAATCCTACCCAATTAGCTAAAGCTGACACGCTTTATAATAAGGGATTGGATTATCATGAAATTGGGGATATTGAGAATGCGATAAAATGTGTTGCTCAATGCGCTGAAATAGAGCGGGCTGAACTTGGCAATGATGATATTGATTTGGGGTTTTCATTAAGTGTTTTAGGAATCTTTAAATTGGAGAACGGCGACCCGACTGGAATTGAGGACAATAAAGAAAATTGCAGAATAGTCAAACTACACTTTGGAGAAAATCATCCGGAATACATTGATTGCCTTAAAAGCTTAAAGAAAGGTTACGCGTTACTTGGTGACTTTGATGAAGCAATAGCGATAAGCAACACCATTGTGGAGCTTTCTAAATCAATTTATGGAGAGGAGTCTGAGGCAATGGCAACTATTTTCAGTGAGTTAGCTCAGGATTATGCTGCTAATCGTGATTATGAAAACGCAATTAAAGCGGAAACTCAAGCACTGGAAATGTGGGAAATTACACAAGGAAAAGAAACCTTGTATTACATAAAATCCTTGACAAACATCGCATCATATAAATCAGATTTGGCCAAATATGAAGAAGCCATTCAGTTAGGTCAGGAGGCCTTGAACCTCATAGAAGAATTTTGGGGAAAATGCACCCCGAATTATATTGATTTATTAAATGAAGTTGCTCTCTATCATTATAAACTTGGTGAATACTCTAAGTCAATAATTTTATGCGAAGAAGCACTAAAACTTGCAGAAGAACTCGACGGCAAAAACACTCTCAGATATGCCTCGATTTTAAACATATTATCGTTATCTAAAGCCGCATTAGGAGAATATAAAGAAGCCCTCAAATTGTGTAACGATGACTTAACTATAGCAAAGAATATTCTTGGAGAATCTCATCCGCAGTATATTCAAACTCTTATTCGGTCTTTGATGAATATGGCGTCATGTTATAATAAGATGAACAACTTTCATGAAGCTATTAAGCTAAGCAATGAAGCTAAAGAAACTGTTGAAGGAAACTTTGGTAAAGAACACTCACTCTACTCCCTCACTTTAAATAATCTCTCGTCACTCTACAGTGATTTAGGTAACAATGAGAAGGCAATCAGTCTTTGCAAAGAATCCTTAAATATAATAGAACGAATAGATGGAAAAAACAATCCGTATTATGCAAATACTCTTGACAATTTAGCAGCTTACAACTACGAATTAGGTAATTACCAGGAGGCAATTAATCTCAGCACGCAAGCTAAGGAGATCATAGAAGTTATCCTCGGCAAGAATCATCCTCTTTATGACAAAAATTTAAATAATCTCGCATCATATAACTCTGAATTAGGTAATTACCAGGAGGCCATTAGTCTTGCTACGGAGGCCCTGGAAAAAGAAGAGACAATCTTGGGAAAAAATCACCCGAATTATGCCAACACTCTTAACAATTTAGCATATTACTATTATCAATCAGGCGATTATCAAGAAGCCATTCGCTTGAGTTTGGAATCAAAGAGTATCATTGAAAATACTGTAGGCAAGGATCATTCAGATTATGCCAATTCATTAAATAACTTAGCGGCTTATAATGAAAAATTGCAGAATTTTGAAGAAGCGGCAAAACTATACCGGGAATCTATAGAGGTCATTATAAACAATCTCGGCAAGAATCATCCTCTATATACATTCTCTTTAGGAAATCATGCTCTACTTTATTTTGAATTAGGGAATCAATCTGAAGCTAAATCAATGATTAAAGAAGCGTTGGATATCAGAGAGAAAATTTTGGGTAAGAATCATCCCACTTATCTACAGTTACTCAAAGTTTACTTGTTAAGTAGTATATTGGCCAACGATAAGCAAGTTATTAATAATTTAGATAATATAATCTCTGAGGTCAATCACTTGACGGAAGAGTATATCCGAAACCAATTCTCCGGACTTTCCTCAAAAGAAAGAGGGGCGATTTGGAATCAGTTTAAATCATGGTTTGAGGAGGATTTGAATTATTTTGCGTATCGGTTTCCGACGGAGGGGAATGTGGGGTGTGCTTATGATGGGGCGCTGTTGGCGAAGGGGATTTTGTTGCAGAGCGACATTGAGCTGTCGCGGTTGCTGCTTGAAAGCGGCGAGGAGGAGGTCATGGACGCCTTTAAGGAGCTGAAAAACACCCGATTGATGCTCGACCGACTCTATGAAAAGCCTATCGCTGAGCGAGTGATGAGCACGGATTCGCTCGAACGAGTGGCCACGGCCTTGGAGCGCGACTTGGTGCTCCGCTCAAAGACCTTCGGCGACTATACGCGCAACATGTCCATCGGCTGGCGCGACGTGCAAAAGCAGCTGAAGGCCAAAGACTTAGCCGTGGAATTCACGTCGTTTCCCATGGGAACGGACAGCGTGATGTATGCCGCCTATGTGCTGACGGCCGACATGCCCGCGCCGCGCATGATTCCGCTGTTTGAGGCCCGCGAACTCGCCGCAATTGACCCCGACGATTATTACGAAACTGCCTCCCTGAGCCGCCTGATCTGGGGGAAGATGGCCGATTGCCTCGCCGGGCGCGAAAACGTCTATTTTGCCCCCGCGGGCGAGCTTTACAACATCGCAATCGAGTCGATGCCCGCGCCCGACGGCGACGGACTGATCTCCGAGCGCCACAAGCTCTTTCGCCTCTCCTCAACCCACGAATTGGCCCTAAGCAAGGAGCGCAAACCGATGACCCATGCGGCCCTCTACGGCGGCCTGACCTACAATGCCGGGGCTACGCTGCTGCGCCAGGATGCCGAGCGCTATCCCAACGCCACGGAGCGCGATTTCTCGCCAATAAACTTAGTCGACTCCTTAGCCATGCGCGCCGGAGCCTCCAGCCTCCCCAACACCAAGACCGAGGTGGAAAACATCCGCCAGTTCCTCGACTCGGCCAAGATCGAGCCTAAGCTCTTCATGGGCATGGAGGGCACCGAAGGCTCATTCAAAGACCTCTCCGGGCGCAAAATCAACCTGATGCACATTGCCACTCACGGCTTCTACTGGAGCGAATCTGACGTCAAAAATGGTCGCAAACTCGCCTTCTTAGGCGCCGACTCCGACCTGACGCCCCGATTCACCGAAGACAAAGCCATGACCCGCTCGGGGCTGCTCTTCACGGGCGCCAACTTTGCCCTGCGCGGCAACCCCGTGCCCGAAGGGGCCAACGACGGCATCCTCACGGCCAAAGAAATTGCCGCGCTCGACCTTCGCGGCCTCGACCTCATCGTCATGTCCGCATGTCAAACCGGCCTGGGACAAATCACCGGCGACGGAGTGTTTGGTCTACAACGAGGCTTCAAAAAAGCCGGCGCCAACACCCTGATGATGAGCCTCTGGAAGGTCGACGACCGCGCCACGCAACTGCTCATGACCGAATTCTACCGCCACCTCCTTGCCGGCAAAACCAAATCCGAGGCCCTGACCGAAGCCCAAACCCACCTGCGCACCTACCGCGAAGGCACCGCCACCCCCTACTCCGCCCCCCACTTCTGGGCCGCCTTCATCCTCCTCGACCCCCTCCACTAAATTAAGCGCGACAAATTAACCGGAGGCCAACCGCCCTCGCGTGCCCGGCCTGCGATATAAGCCTTATAAGATTTATAAGTCTTATAAGAATTATAAGTCTTAAAACCCCGGGAGTGTGAAAAATGGTTAAATATTTGGGGGGTGTGGGGGATAATTGCTAAATTTGTGGCGTCGGTCACTGAGCGCGAAGCCCTTCGACGGGTAAGCGGGAGGGACTGCATCACATATTTTTCAGAAAGCGTTACTTTGCGCTTAGTCACTTGACGACTTGAAATCTCGCACATTTCTATTACAGGTCAAGGACTTAGCAATGGGTTGCGCCACTTGGATATGATCATTTTCTCTGCGTAGATTCTGCGCCGAGGCAATTTTCATATTTGCGTGGGCTTCGCCATTGCCGTCCAACCTGTTAGGGCAATGCGAGAGCCTCAAGTCGATGGACGGCAATGAGTCAGATCCCGCGCTTTTTCTTTACTATCAAATAGTTAGCCGTCGAGGGGAGCCGCCGGTGACCATCAGATTCCCTATGAGCCGATTTAAAGCGTCGGAGACAACGTTATTTTTCAACACCCGCGACGAGATGATCAAGGTGAAATTAGACCGAGTGGCCTATTTTGAGGCCGACTCTAATTATTGTCATGTCTATTTCATCAATGGCGCACGGGCCACTCTGCTGACCAGCCTCATCAACATTGAGACCCTGCTCAAGGAGCGCTTCCGAGGCGACGAGCCGATGTTTATCCGCATCGGCAAACGCTACATCGTCAATCGTCAATACATCTTCCAAATCAACGTGCAGCGCCAAAAGTTGGTGCTCTCTGACCTGACCTCGCCCAACGTCATGGAAATCTCCGTCTCAAAGGAGGCCCTAAGGAATCTCAAACAACTTTACGCCAATTCATAAAAACGAACCGTATGGAGATAATCATAGGTCGCGAGGGGAATCAGCAGCTCCCCATCAGGGACCTTACAGTGAGCCGCAAGCACTGTAAGGTAACGCCCAATGCCGACGGCACTTACACCATTGAAAACCTCAGCCCGAGCGGCACCCGAGTCGACGGGCAGGAGATTATCCGCACCACGGCCAAACCGTCAAGCCGCCTGCAGCTGGGGCAGTCATTTTCAGCCACTCTCGGCGAGCTTCTTGGCCAGGTCGGCCAACCCTCCGCCGCCCCGAAGGCCGAAGCGAAGTCATTCAGAATCACTCACTTAAAGCCGGTGTGGGAGGAATTTAACCGAAAAAACCTCGAAAACGCCTCCCGCCAGCAGCACCTCAACCTTATCAGGGGCAGCTTAGGCATTTTCACCATGGGCGGCATCATCGTGACGTCGCTGGTCACCCCGGCGTTAGGCCTTTCCCTTACGGGCATCGGGCTTGCCGGCACAATTTATAGCTTCGTCGGACTCAAAAACATAGAGTCGCCCGAGCAGAAGCAAAAGCGTCAAGATGAGTTCGACGACAAGTGGGTTTGCCCCAATCCGCAGTGTCGCCACTCGCTGCCGGCCAAGAACTATAAGAAGTTAGTGAACGACTATAAATCCTGTCCGTTTTGCCGATGCGATTACATCTCAGAGTGAGGGTTTTACTCCTTATGCTGCTCGTGCTCTTGGCCCGGTCCGGAGGGGCGCGGGCGGAAACCTACGTGGTTTGCGTCGGAGTGGGAAAATATGCCAACCCTAACGTCCGGAATCTGACCAAGACCGAGGCCGACGCCAAAGCCATGGCCGCCTTCTTCAAGCGCGGCACTCCGAACGTAATCACCCTTACAGGCCGATATGCCACTAAGGCGCGGATTCTCAGCAGCTTGCGCAGCCAGTTTGGCAAAGCCAAGTGCGACGACAAAATAATTTTTTACTTCAGCGGCCACGGCTATCCGGGGGGATTCTGCCCTTATGAGATGGCCGACCTAAGCCAAGGGCTGACCTACGCTGAAGTGCTGAAAATCATGAACCAATCGCCCGCGGCGAGCAAGTTCATCTTTGCCGACGCCTGCAATAGCGGCACCATTCGCCAAGCCGACAATTTCACGCCACCGCGAGCCGGCGCCACGATCTTTTTCCTATCCTCGCGCAGCAATGAGAGCTCCCTGGAGTCGCCTCTATTGGCCAACGGATACTTTACCAAGCACTTGCTGCGCGGCCTCTCAGGCGCCGCCGACTCCAACGGCGACCGCGCCATCACGGCCTCCGAACTCTTCCGCTATGTCAGCGCCGGAGTCCAAGAGCAAAGCCGCGGAAGGCAACACCCTGTGATGTGGGGCACGTTTCCCGACGATTTGGTCATTGTTAGCTATGGCCAAAAGTAACTTCGTCAATTAATCCGCCCATTTCGTCAATCATCCCTCGGCGAGCCGCGGCTTTTCCCGCGCCATCCCTTAAATTTGCATATAAAAACCGATCCCCAAAACGTATGCAATTATCCCGCGGAACACTCCTCCAAAACAGCAAATTTCGCATCATCGAAGTCCTCGGTCAAGGGGGCTTCGGCATCACATATCTCGCTGAAAATCTCCTCCTTGGCCGCAAAGTTGCCATCAAGGAATTCTTCCCCAAGGAATACTGCGGCCGCGACGCCACGAGCCATCTCACCCTCGGCACCCAAAACAATGCCGACACCGTGGCCCGCCTCAAAGAGCGATTCATCAAGGAGGCTAAAAACATTGCCAAGCTCAATCATCCCGGCATTGTCCGCATCCACGATATTTTCGAGGAAAACCACACGGCCTACTACGTCATGGACTATATCGACGGCGAAAACCTCAACGAAATGGTGCGTCGCGAGGGTCCGCTCTCCGAAGCCCAAGCCACAAACTATGCCGCAAAAGTGGGCCGCGCGCTGCAGTACATCCACAGCAACAACATGACCCACTTCGACGTCAAACCGGCCAACATCGTGGTGCGCCGCGCCGACAACGAACCCATCCTCATTGACTTCGGCCTCTCCAAGCAATATGACGCCTACGGCTCAGCCACCTCCACCCTCATCCAAGGTGTCAGCCAAGGCTTCTCCCCCATCGAACTCTATAACCCCGGCACCCTCAACACCTTCTCCCCGCAAACCGACATCTACTCCTTAGGCGCCACCCTCCTCTTCCTCCTGACCGGAAAGACCCCGCCGTCGCCCTACGTCATCTACGAAGAAGGCCTCTCCATCCCCTCGACCATCTCCCCGACCACTGCCGGCGCCATCCGCTCAGCCATGACCTACGCCCGCAAAGACCGCCCCGCCACCCTCACCTCCTGGCTCGCCTCTCTCCCCGCCGCCGTCGCCCCCACCCCGACTGAACAGTGCGTCGACCTCGACCTCAACGACCTCGACCTCGATGACGACTTAGACGACAACACCATCCTCATCGACCCCCGCCCCAAAAAGCCCGAAAAACCCGAAAAAGACTCAGGTAAAACCGCCGCTTTTATATTTTTCGGAATTTTCGCCTTTATATTAATCGCTGCGTTCGCGCTGCGAAATAAAGTTAACGACTCTACCCCCAATACCACCGTTAACGATTCTACCCCCAATACCACCACCGAGCAAGTAGAACAAGTTTTTGAAAGTGATTCATATTTTGAAACCATCAATGGTGTTAACAAATGGGTTGGCGTGTACATAGGTGCTTTTAACGATAATAATGAACCTCATGGCGAAGGTAACGTTGATTATTTTATCGATGATCCCTATGAACGCCAGTCTTTTAGTGGAACGTTTGAACACGGCAAAAGAGTTCAAGGTATACTTT
>CAZLMV010000042.1:7718-13890 GCA_964560625.1 uncultured Bacteroides sp.
GTATAAAGATGGCACCTACTATAAAGGAAGCTTTAAAATCGATGGGGGCTTTACTACTGGAACAACACTTAATCTAAACGGAACTATTATAAAAAATTGGCGTAATGGAGATTCATATTAAAATACTGATAATCATGAACCGCCTAAAAATACTCACCCTGATCCTGTCATTTTACCTATGGGGCACAATATCTGTCTCTGCCCAAAACATCAACACCGGCAAAATGACCGAATCAACCACCACAAAAACAAAACCCAAAACCATCAAGAAACCACAACAACCCAAAGTCGTCAAGAAACCACATCAATCCAAAGTCGTCAAAAAACCGAAACCAGCTCCAGAACCATACCTCACGTTCGCTAATAGATTAGATTATACATTTCATAATTTTAATGAGGCGGGTGGCGATTGCTACTTTGAGATATCCACAAACGCAGCTTCAGTGAATGTTAATTCAAATGCAACTTGGCTAAAAGCTTATATTTCCGGGACAAAAGTTTGGCTTGCCTGCGATGCAAATACCGGAGCAGCAAGGTCTGCAAATGTCATTATAAATGCAGGTAATAAAAGTATAGAAATCGCGGTTTCACAGCAGAAATTAATTTTTCCAATAATTGATAGAATAAGTATAGCAAATTATTCTGATAGAAACTGCACAGAATGTATTTCTGACTATGGCCGGAATATATACTTTCAAGACGCTCGTTATCTGAGCGTAAAGTTACAATATCACGGACTTCCTCAAAAGCAACTGTTTTCAACAAGGGTGCTTCTTATAGATTCCTCAGGACAAATTTTTACTGACACCTCAGAAACATTCTTCATTAGCGGCAATAATTTTGTTGATCTTCCAGGCATAGAAGTTAACAATATACACCATGGCTCCTTAGAGGTAGTTATCTATCTGAATGAGAAGAAATGCTATTCCGAGAAAATATGGATACATTCAACATGGCAAGGTTATTCTGCTAATTAACCATTTATACCTTATAATATTAAATATACTAAATACAAAGGATTCATAAAAATTCAGTATTTTAAAATTGTCAATTCCCCAAAAATCACCTTCAGCTTCAAATGTGCCTAATTTAAAAAGTAATCATTGAATTAACCGTCCAGTTCAGTGAGGTTAAAAAATATTGGACGAATTATTAACTCGTTGATTTTGCGCCACGGTAAGCATTATTAACAAAATTCTTAAAGAAAAATGGAAATATTTTTATTTAAATTAATAATCATTTCCATTGCCCTCCTATAGTGGGCTAAAGCATTAGTATATGCAACTATAGCTTTAGAAGAGCAATGGTTTTTTTTTCAATAGGACAATACGAAAGACAACCTAAAAGCACTTGTCCTTGCTTTTGGAAAATGGTTGTTTACAATCTTCTTTGACTTAATCGGATTCATTATTCTCTAATGAGGCGATACCGTCAATTCTTAATAATTAGCGACAAAGATTCCGTGGGAAATTTGTCGCCTTTTTAAAATTAGGAAATTACAAAATATGAACCATTTGAGAACAAACTATGTAAATCCAATTAAGATTGACTCCCGATTATCATTCTATTAAAGAATGGTATTTAGTTCAACTCTGGGAAAGGTTGCATCATCGCACGGGATGGTGCAACCCGTGCCCGGGTTGTTCAAATGATGGGGGACGTCGGGCCCTCCGTTGGCGCCTATGGCGGGCAACGGAGGGTTAACCGCGGTGAAAGCCCTGAGGGCGTTATTGATTCGCGCCCGGCCATTTGTCGCGCTTAAGTAACTTCGTCAATTAATCCGCTGCTTTCGTCAATCATCCGCCTGCGGGCAGCCGCTTTCTTTCCCATATCCATTAAATTTGCATTAATAAACCAGTCCCTAACTGCTATGCAATTATCCCCCGGAACCTTTCTACAACACAATAAGTTTCGCATTATCCGAGTCCTCGGGCAGGGAGGTTGTGGGATAACCTATCTTGCCACGACTGCTCGGACAAATAAGTTTGTGGCCATCAAGGAGTTCTATCCGCAGCAGTTGTCGCAAAGAGATGCTGCTACGGGTCAAGTGTCGTTTACTAAAAGTGCGGATAAGTTAAAGCGAAAGTTTCTGACGGAAGCGGAAAAGATTAAGTCGTTGTCGCACTCCGGCATTGTTAAGGTCAAAGAAATGTTTGAAGCTAACGGCACGGCATATTTCGTGATGGACTACGTTGAAGGTCGGAGTCTGAATGAGTTAGTGGAATGCGAATCAATAAACACGGATGAGGCCGTTTCCATCATCCTGGAGGTAGCAAAAGCGTTGAAGCATATTCACTCTAAAAGGATGCTCCATCTCGACATCAAGCCGTCGAATATTCTGATCCGTAAGCATGATAGCAAGCCTATAATAATCGACTTTGGCATTTCTAAGACATATGATACTCAGGGGCTTCCTCAGACCACGTTTTTGGGTGCGTATAGTTTAGGATATTCTTCGCCCGAACAGCTCACAGGTCAAATCAACGAATTTGAGCCGCAATTAGACATTTATTCGCTTGGCGCAACTTTCTACACTCTGCTGACGGGTAACACTCCGACGTATCCCACGCCGCGAACGGTTATGAATCTGTCATACGACGAGAACATCCCTGCAAACCTTATCAAAATTGTGGCAAAGGCTATGGCATATGAGAAAAAAGACCGCTATGCCTCTATTAATGATTTTATCAAAGATTTGCAGCAAAAGGAAAAACCTGCGGTACCAGCTCCGAAGAAAATAAAAACAAAGGCGGATAAGAACTCGCAAGAGTCCACTAAAATTCTTAAAAAGGAATTTCAAATTGAAAAACCCGTAATAAACAGCTTCCATCAATCGGGCCAAGAAAAGCTATTTGTTGGCGATGAAGTGTCAGTTTATTGGAACGTTCGAAATGCAAAGACCATATCTATAAATAATAAAACAGTTGACAGGCGCGCTCAGAAGGCCATTGTGAAATTAACTCACCCGGGCAACAATCTTATTACATTAAAAGCAACTAACTCCGTTGGAGAAACTACCAGTTCTATTACCATCTACGCTTATGCTTCACCTAAGATCCATTACTTCTTTCCTTCTAAACATTATCATGTCGCTATTGGAGAACGCATAACTATTGAATGGAGCGTTGAGGATGCAACAGAGGTTAGATGGGGAAGAAATGGCGAAAAAGTTCCACACAAAGGACAGAAAGTCCTCTCCTTTTCCCATGGAGGTTCCTTTGCCTATACTTTACACGCAAGCAATCAATTTGGGACTGAAACAAAAACCATCCATATTATTGTTGATGGAAATCCAACACCCACAGTTGATGCGTCTTTAAATAGGACCACAAGTACCAGTAATAAGAAAATGGAAATCACAAATACCGAAAATGAGGAGCAATCTATCGGATGTCTATACGTTATCGGGGGAATAATAACGATCTGCTGGCTGTTATCCACTTGGTTCGGCTAATGTTTCTTTGGTAGGGATTTGGTCAATTGGGGGAGGGGGTTTGTCCATTATGGATGGGGAGGGGTTGGTTTTGTGGGGAAAGGGTTGTAAATTTGCAGTGTAAATAATTAAAAATGATATTGATATGAACGACGAAACTACACGATTGATAAATGAGGAGCCTCAGGGCGCCGAGACTTCGGAGAAGGCTCAGAAATTCGGCAAGGGCGCCACGATAGGCGCCGGAGTGGGCGGTTTTGTGGTCGGGGCTGCCGTTGGCGTGGCCGCGTCGGCTGCCGCCTCGCCCGCGGAGGTTGAGGCTGATATTGTGGCCGACCCCGCCGCAGAAGCTGACGGAACCGCCTCAGCTGAGCCCGCCGCAGAACCCGCGCCCGCCCCGGAGGAGGTCATCTTGGCCAATGATGAGGGGATTCGTTATGCCCACGTTGAGGCCGACAATTTCAGCGATGCCTTTGCGCAGGCTCGCAGCCAGGTGGGTCCCGGCGGCGTGTTTGAGTATAACGGACGCCTTTATGGGACCTATTATGCCGACGAATGGAACTCTATGACGGCCGAGGAGCGCGCCGATTATCAGCACCGCGTATTTGAGGGGATGCCCGCGCAGACCGTTCATCATCATAACGACAACTATCCTCAGACGGCCGACATGCCTGCCGACGCGGAGATGATTGACAGCGAGCCGGTTGACGATAATGTCCACGTGATTGAAGCCGGACTGATTGAGGGTGAAGACGGCAATGTGATGACAGCCGTGCTCATTGAGTTAGAGGGCGACCAGGCACTGTTAGTCGACGTAGACAACGATGGCCGAATTGACGTGTTGGTCCACGACGACAACGGAAATGCCCAAATCGACGAAGGCGAGATCCACGCCATTGGCCATGCCGGAATCGAAGTGAACGACCTGCTCCAGCAGCAAGCCGCCGAGCAGGGCAATTACTTCCCCGCGGCCAACGACGGAATGCCCGATTACATCAACGACGCTGACTCTACATTGTCCGTTTGATGAGCCGCATCTTCATTGTCTGCCCGGAGTGTCATCAAAAGCTCTCGTTTATGGAGATGCCGGGCTATGAGAACAAGATTGTGGAGTGTCCGAAGTGTCACTTCAAGGCGGCCGTGAGCGTTTATCGCGGCGGGGCATTTTCGCGAGGCGCTCACGGGTCCGACGAAGTGGCTACTCAGTTGGTCACTCCGCCGCCCTCGACCCTCACCATAGGCCAATTTCGCGTGAAATCCACGGGCGAAGTGCAGTGGCTCAAGGAGGGAAGCACCGTCATTGGGCGCCGGGCGCAAACGTCGACGGCCGACATCCAAATCAGCTCCGACCCTTACATGAGCCGTCGCCACGTGCGCATCGACGTGGTCAAGCTCCCCTCGGGCGGCTATGAGCACCGGCTCATTGAGATCAACTCCACCAACATCGTCAAGCTCAACGGGCGCCCCATTCAGCGGGGCGACATCCTCAAGCTCAAGTTTGGCGACGTCCTGACCTTAGGTAAAACCGACATAATCATTGAGTCAGGCGACGAAGACGCCACACGATTAATGTAACCCCCCACCACCTCGTTAAGATGATTACCATACGCAAACCCCTGAGTTTCACCGAAATTGGCCAAAAGGACAACCAAGAAGACGCTCTCTGGCCTGATCGCCCCTCCACCGGAAGCCGCACTTTCATCCTCTGCGACGGAATGGGCGGCCACGACTTCGGCGAGATTGCCAGCCAAACCGTGGCCCGCGCCTTAGGCGAGGCGCTTGGTGGCCAAGAAGTTACGCCCGAAGTCTTCGCCCAGGCCCTATCTAAAGCCTACGATGCCCTCGGCTCCCTCAAAATCACCTCCGAGAGAGTCCCGGGCACGACCATGGCCTGCCTATGTCTGAATTCAGACTCATTTCTCGTGGCCCACATTGGCGACAGCCGCATCTACCACATCCGCCCGGCGCTCTACGACCCACAAACCGCCCGCGGGGGCATCCTTTATCAATCCTCTGACCATTCCCTGGTCAATGACCTCCTAAAGGCCGGCGAAATCACCGAGGAGGAAGCCAAAAACTTCCCTCAGAAAAACGTCATCACCCGCGCCATGCAGCCCCGCCAAGAGAAGCGCCACAAAGCTGACGTCTTTGAGTTAAAGGACATTCAGAGCGGCGACTTTTTCTTCCTTTGTTGCGATGGAGTCCTTGAGCAACTATCAAACGCCGACCTCTGCAGAATCCTTGCCGACCCCTCGACCACCGACGAGCAGAAACTCCAAGAAATCAAGAACATTTGCGACGGCCACACCCGCGACAATTACTCCTGCTGGCTCATCCCCATTGACCAAGTAGAAATCGCCCCGTCAGCCTCCGCTCACGATTCCATCCGCGCCGACATCGAGCCCGAACCGGCTCCCGCGCCGCAAACCCGTCCCGCTCGCCCCCGCCGCAAAAAGCTCCTGCGCCGCCTGCTCATCACCCTCGGCGCCCTCCTAATCGCCTCCCTGCTGGTCCTTAGCACCTACTTCGTCACCAAGCACTATCTCCAACCCACTCCGCCCCAAACCACCGCCCCCAAGATCGACAAATCTCCCGGTAAACCCACGGCCCCAAAAGCCCCTAAACACGTCGGTGAGGAGTGCTCCGATTGCTCTAATGACTCCGATTGCTCCAATCAGCGGGACCTCGGGAGTGTGAAAAATGGTTAAATATTTGGGGGGTGTGGGGGATTTTTTGTAA
>CAZLMV010000043.1:0-6300 GCA_964560625.1 uncultured Bacteroides sp.
GGAAAAAGTTAGAGCAGCCGTTTGGGGGGCTGCTCTGGTACCCGGACCCGGGCTCGAACCGGGATGGATTGCTCCAACGGTGTTTGAGACCGTCGCGTCTACCGATTCCGCCATCCGGGCATTGGAATCGGGTGCAAAGTTAGGAAAAATTTTTGATATTTGCAAATTTTTGTGCGAGAGCTGTAGCAACTTTGTCTCCGTCGATGGCTGCGGAGACGATTCCGCCGGCGTAACCGGCGCCTTCGCCTGCGGGGTATAGGCCGGGAATGGAGACGTGGGCGAGGGTTTCGGGGTCACGGGGGATGCGGACGGGCGCGGAGGTTCGGGTTTCGCATCCAATGACGGTGGCTTGGGGTGAGAGGAAGCCTTTTTGTTTGCGGTTAAATTCTTGGAATCCTTTTTGGAGTCGGGATGAGATTTGAGGGGGAAGGAGTTGGTCGACTCGGAGGGGGATGAGCCCTGCGGGATAGGAACTGGGGGGGAGTGAGGTGGATGGTTGGGCGGCGACGAAGTCGGTCATCCGCTGAGCGGGGGCGGCTTGGGAGCCGTCGCCTGCGCGGAAGAATCGGGTTTCGATGTCGGCCTGGAAGTCGAGCATCTTGAGGGGCGATGAGCCGGGGACGTCGTCGGGGAGGATTTCGACGACCATGCCGGAGTTGGCCCAGCGGGTTCCGCGAGATGCGGGAGACATGCCGTTGACTACGAGTTGTCCGGGTTCTGATGCGGCGGGGATGATGAATCCGCCGGGACACATGCAGAAGGAGTAGACGGCGCGGTCGTCGACGCGGGTGAGGAGGGAGTATTCGGCCGGGGGGAGGTATTGTCCGCGGCCTTTGGGGGAGTGGTATTGGAGTTGGTCGATGAGATGCTGGGGGTGTTCGAGTCGGACACCGATGGCGAGTCCTTTGGGCTCGAGGGGGATGGATGAGGCGAGGAGTGAGCGGTAGACATCGCGCGCGGAGTGGCCGGTGGCGAGGATTACTGGTCCGCGGAATTGGGCTCCTTGGGCGGTTTGGACGCCGACGACGGCGCCGCCTTCGAGGAGGAGGTGCTCAACGCGGGTGTTGAACCGGACTTGGCCGCCACAGTCGATGATGCGGCGACGAATGGCTTTGATTACGTCGGGGAGGCGGTCAGAGCCGATGTGGGGGTGGGCGTCGACGAGGATTTCGGGGCTTGCGCCGTGGGTGACGAGGATGGAGAGGATTTTGTCGACGGGGCCGCGTTTTTTGCTGCGGGTGTAGAGTTTGCCGTCGGAGAATGCTCCTGCCCCACCCTCTCCGAAGCAGTAGTTGCTGTCGGGGTCGACGATGCCTTGGCGGGAGATGAGGGCCATGTCGGGTCGGCGGGCGTCGACGTCTTTGCCGCGCTCGAGGAGGATTGGTCGGATTCCGAGCTCGATGAGGCGGAGCGAGGCGAAGAGTCCGGCGGGACCGGCGCCGACGACGATGGCCTGCGGGGCATCGTCAGGGAGGGGTTGATAGTCAGGGGTGATGAGGCGCTCGGCGGGGTCAAAGGGGGGCTCGTCGATGGTGGCGAGGACCTGGAGATTGACCATCACGCGGCGCTGGCGGGCGTCGATGCTGCGGCGCAGGGGGACGACGGAGGAGATGCGATTGGCGTCAATATTGAGCTCAGTGGAGACCTGACCTAAGAGGCGCAGGGGCTCAAAGGCTATTTCCGGGGGGATTCGGAGCTGAAGAGTTTCTCTCATTCCTATTCATTTTTTTCATTACGACCCAGAGGGTTACGATGGTTGTTACGAACGACAGGAAGTCGCTGCCGGCCATGGAGGCCCAGACGCCGTCAATTCCAAAGTGAGGGGGGAGAATCCAGAGCAGGGGGAGTAGATAGATGAGTTGGCGGGTGAGGGAGAGGAAGATGGAGAGCTGGGGTTTGCCGATGCTTTGGAAGAAGTTTTGGATCACGATGGCGGCGCCGATGACGGGATAGCAGATGAGGATGATGCGGAATCCGGCAATGGAGTGGCGGATTAGGACGGCGTCGTCGGTGAAGAGGCGGGTTACCTGCGCGGGGAAGATTTCGGTCAGGAGGAAGCCAACGATGGTCACTATGGAGCCGACGATGATGCCGAGGCGGAGACAGCTTTTGACGCGGTCCCAGCGGCCGGCGCCGTAGTTATAGCCGAGGATGGGCTGCATACCTTGGGTGACGCCCATGACGATCATGAGGAAGAGCATGGTGACGCGGTTGACGATGCCGAAGGCACCGACGGCCATGTCGCCTTCATCAGCCCCATAGGTGATGAGGCTCTTGTTGATGAACATGACGACGATGCAGGCGCAGACGTTGATCAAGAAGGGCGAGAGGCCGATGGTGTAGACCATGCGGGCGATGGAGCCGGTGAACCATCGGGAGATATTGTGGAAGTTGATGAACGATTTTCGGGAGAGGAAATGGCAAAAGACCCAGACGCAGGCGGCGGATTGGCCGCAGACCGTGGCGAGGGCAGCTCCGCGGATTCCCAGTCCCATGACGAAGATGAAAATCGGGCAGAGGGCCACGTTGACGCCGACGGAGAGGAGGGCCGAGATCATCGCTTTGCGGGGGTAACCCGTGGCTCGCATCATGTTGTTGAGGCCAATGAAGACGAAGGAGACGGGAGTGGCCAACAGGATGATCTGCATGAACTCGCGGGCGTAAGGAATGGTGCGCTCCGTGGCTCCGAAGAGGCGGAGGATGTCGTCAAGAAAGAGGAGCGAGAGGCCGCCGAAAATGACGGAGTGGACCAGGCAGAGGATCAGGACCGTGCCGAGGGCATTGGAGGCTCGGCGGTTGTCTTTTTGTCCGAGGTAGATTGACGTGACCGTGGCGCCGCCGACGGCGATGACCATGACGAAGGCGATGAGGAGGTTCATCATGGGGAAGGTCAAGGCGAGACCCGTAATTGCTAATGCACCAACGCCTTGGCCGATGAAGATGGAGTCGACGATGTTATAGAGCGAGGTGACGATGCTGGCGATCACCGCGGGGACGGAATACTCGACGAGGAGCTTGCCGATGGGCTTAGTGCCCAAGACCTGAGGGGAGTCAGCCGTGGCCATCAGATCACCTCCAAATTGGCGGCAAGGCGCTGCCTAACTACTTCATACATAAGGACTCCGGCGGCGACGGAGACATTGAGGGAGCCGATTTTGCCAAACATGGGGATTGAGGCGCCACAGTCGGCGAGCTTGAGGACTTCGGGGGAAATACCGACATCTTCGGCGCCCATGATGAGGCAGACGGGGTCAGTGTAGTTGACCTCGGTATAGTTTACGGCGGCTTTTTCGGTGACGGCGACGGCGCGGTAGCCATTGTCTTTGAGGAACTTAACGGCGAGGGCGGCCGAGCGTTCGCGGCACACGGGGATATGAAGCAGGGCGCCGGCAGAGGTCTTGACGGCGTCGGCCCCGACGGAGACGGATCCATGCTCGGGGATGACGATGGCGTCGGCGCCGACACACTCGGCGGTGCGGGCAATGGCGCCAAAATTGCGCACGTCCGTAATGCCGTCGAGCACGATGATGAAGGGCAGGCGGCCCTCTTCGTAAAGCTGCGGGACGAGATGGTCGAGGCGATGGTAAGTGACGGCGGCAAGGGTGGCGACGACGCCCTGATGGTTCTTGCGAGTGATGCGGTCAATGACCTGGACGGGAACGCGGCGCAGGACTATGCGGTGGGCACGGGCCAAGGCGAGGAGTTCGCCGATGAAGTCGCCATGCAAGTCCTTTTTAATGAGGATTTTATCGATGTCGCGTCCGGCCTCGATGGCTTCGATGACGGCGCGGATGCCAAAAATATAATCGGATTTTTCCATAGGGTCATGAGGGGGTTATTTACGTCGGGAAAGGAGGGTGTCGGCCGTGGCAAGGGCTGCGGCGTCGGTCTCGGAGCCGCTGAGCATGAGGGCCAATTCGGCGCGGCGCTCCTTATTAGATAACGCGCGCGCACGCGTGTGAGTTGCGGCGGCGTCGTCTTCCTTGTAGACTTTGAAGTGGGATTCGCCCAAGGCAGCAACCTGGGGGAGGTGGGTAATGGTGATGACCTGGATTGAGCGGGCCATGCGGGCCATCATCTCGCCCATGCGGCCAGCAACGTCGCCGGAGACGCCGGTGTCGACCTCGTCGAAAATCACCGTGGGGAGGCCTAACTTGCCGGCCACGATGGCTTTGAGGCAGAGCATCAGTCGGGAGATTTCGCCACCGGAGGCAGCGCCGCTCACGGGGATCGGCTTCTGGTTTTTATTGAAGGCGAAGCGGAATTCGATGGCGTCGGCGCCGTCGGGGCCGAGGGGGGCGGGTTCGACGGCTATTTCGCAGTTGAGATTGGCCATGCCTAAGGGTCGGGCGGCGTCGGCGAGCTCGGAGGCAAAGGCGCGGGCTGCGTCTAAGCGTGTGGCTGTGAGCTTCTTAGCGGAGGCTTCGGCGGCGGCGCGGGCGGTCTTCACGGCCTTTTTGAGCTCAGCGAGTTCAATGTCGGAACCCTCGAGATAGCCGAGGCGCTGGCGCAGATCGTCGCGCAGGGAGATGAGCTCTTCGACGGAGGCTACTTTGAAGCGCTTTTGCAGGCCGTAGATTTCCTCAAGGCGCTCTTCGATTTCCTCGAGGGCGGAAGGGTCGGCCTGGAGGTTATTATCGTAGTCGGCGAGGGTTTCGTAGATGTCTTTGATTTCGACTTGGGCCGACTCGAGGCGGTCGATGAGGGGCTGGATGTCGTCAAAGACGTCGGTGAGCTCGGAGATATTGTCGATGGCTTCAGCGAGGCGGCTCAGGGCGGAATCGTCGGCAGAGGCGAGGGAATCGAGGGCGCCGGTGAGATTTTCCTTGATTCCGGTCATATTAGCCTGCATATCGCGCTCATTTTCAAGCTCTTCCTGCTCGCCGGCGGTCAGCTGGGCGTCCTCGAGCTGGCCGAGGCGAAAGCGGAGGAATTCTTCGTCGGCACTGTCAGCCTGAATGGCCTTTTCAGTGTCGGCGAGCTTCTTTTCGGCCCGACGCAGGGCGTTCCATTTGTCGCGATAATCAGTTAATAGATAGGAGTTTCCGGCAATGGAGTCGAGGATTTGGCGCTGGAAATCGGAAGCTCCTAACAGTCGATTTTGGTGCTGGGAATGAATGTCGATAAGCATTGCACCAAGTTCGCCAAGGCGGCTCACGGGCACGGGGCTATCATTAATGAACGCGCGCGTGCGCCCACCCGGGGCAATTTCGCGGCGGAGGATGCACTCGCGGCCATCCCATTCAATGTCGTTTTCGGCGGCCCATGCGGCGGCGAGGTCATAGCCTTCGACGCCGAAGACGCCTTCGACCACGGATTTCTTGTCGCTCTGGCGAATGGCGCGGCTTTCGGCCTTGGCGCCGAGGAGCAGGCCGAGGGCTCCGAGCATGATTGACTTGCCGGCGCCGGTTTCGCCGGTGATGATGTTGAAGCCGGGCGAGAACTCGAGGGTCAGGGAGTCAATCAGGGCGTAATTGGATATCTGGAGGGAGCAAATCATTGCTTTTTCTTTCCTTTCTTGATTTCGTTAAGTCGCTGAGTTTCGGTTGGATAGAGCGGATAGAGGGTCTCGTAGACGCGCTCGCGCTCGGTTTGCTGCGACTTGGAGTAGATATTGACTAATTCGTCGAGTTTGGCGTCCTTGGTCATGGAGAGGCCAACTGACATTGGGTCAGCATCATAGACCTTTTTGAGGAGGTCGAGGCTCTCGGTGATGTTTGCCCTACCCTTGTCGGGGCTTTGGGCCATTTCGTCGAGGCCGGTGCGATGATAGCGATAATTCATTTCGCGGAGCACCTCGGTCTTCGGTTCGGTGTAAGCCTGGAGGATTGCGGAGCGGTTTTTATTGTCTTCGAAGGCTTTCCAGCCGATTTCGCCGGAGGATTGAGCCTCCTGGACAATCATTTTCAGCCGGTCCCAGAAGGGTTCGCCGCCTTTGAGAGAGAAGGAGTCAAAGTCCATTGCCATAATGAGATAGGCATAGAAATTGAGGATGGCGGTGATTTGGCTTTCCATGCCGTTTTGGCTGAAATTGAGGGGTTCGCCTTCGGAATAGGAGAAGTCGATTTTGGTGTCGCGAAAGTTGATGAGAGTAGTGGTGTAAGTGGAATTGAAGACAGGGCGCACGGCGAGGATTTGCAGTGTGCCCTTTGCCACTCCGTCCTTATACTCCGTGATAGTGAAAAAAAGTCGGCACTCAATTTTCTCATTGACAGCGATTTGCGCCTCGGAGAACTTGGTGGTGTTCATGTACTCCGTGACGGCCTCCTTGAAGGTTTCAAACACGGAGGAGCTGACGTT
>CAZLMV010000043.1:6400-13824 GCA_964560625.1 uncultured Bacteroides sp.
TCGGAATTTCAGACTCTTCGCGCTTAATTTTGGAGGTAGCGACGGATGCGGGAGCATAGTCGGCCACGGCGGCGGTGAGCACGGCAATGTCGGCCTCGGGGAAGGCTTTTTCGGCCTCGGCGAGCATTTCTCGAGCGGATTCTACGGGGATGACCGTCACTCCGGGATGCTTGGTGCTGACCGAGACGGGGCCGCTGACCAAGGTCACTTCGGCGCCTCGGGCGGCGAGTTCTTCGGCCAAGGCATAGCCCATTTTGCCGGAAGAATAGTTGCCGATAAAGCGCACGGGGTCAATCTTTTCGTAGGTGGGGCCGGCCGTGACGAGGGCGCGTTTGCCGGCGAGGGTTTGGCCCTTGGCGAAGAAGTCTTCGAGGACGCGAAGGATGTTTTCAGGCTCCTCCATGCGGCCTTTGCCGACGAGGTGGGAGGCCAGCTCACCGACGGCGGGTTCGATGATGTGGTTGCCGTAGGATCGCAGCAGGTCGAGGTTGGCCTGAGTGGAGGGATGTGCCATCATGTCGAGGTCCATGGCCGGGGCAACGAAGACGGGGGCTTTGGCAGATAAATAGGTGGTAACCAACATGTTGTCGGCCACGCCATGGGCCATTTTGCCGATGGTGCAGGCCGTGGCAGGGGCAATGATGAGGGCGTCGGCCCAGAGACCGAGGTCAACGTGGGAGTGCCATTCGCCGGTGTTGGCCGTAAAGAACTCACTGACAACGGGTTTGCCGGTCAGGGCGGAGAGGGTCACGGGGGTGATGAACTCCTTGGCCGACGGGGTCATGACGACCTGAACCTCGGCGCCGGCCTTGATGAGCAGGCGGCAGAGGATGGCGCTCTTGTAGGCGGCGATTCCGCCGGTGATTCCGAGGATTATGTGCTTGCCTTTCAACATTTTGACTTCATGTAGAGGCGGGAGATGATCTGCTTGGTGTGGGCGGAAAATTTGCCGTCGAGCATCCATTTATAATAGGAGGGGTCGCGGCGGAAGACCTCGACGACGGATTGGCCTTTGTATTTGCCGAAGTTGAAGACTTCGACGTCTTTGTCGTCGTAAACGATTGAGCCGCCCATGTCGACGTTGCGGTTATGGCGGGCGAATTTGGCTAATGCATCCATGTCGTTTTCAAGGACGTCAGAGTGGGCATCGAGCATCGCCTCGAGGACGTCGAGGGTGGCTTCGGTGTCGGCCATGGCTCCGTGGGCGCCCTCTAAGGCCTTGCCAATGTATTGCTTATAGGCGGCGGAGAGGGTTCGCGGGGAGAGCTTATGATAGATGGTTTGGACGTCGATGAGTCGGGCGTTGGAGATGTCGAAATCGGTGATTCCGGCGCGGAGGAATTCCTCCATGAGCAGGGGGAGGTCAAATTTGACGTGGTTGAATCCGGCAATGTCGGCCCCGGTAAAAATGCGCTGAATTTCCTTGGCTATCTGCTTGAAAGTCTGCGCATTGGCCACATCCTCGTCGGTGATCTTATGGATTTCGGTGGCCTCGGCGGGAATGGGCATTTCGGGGTTGACGCGAATGGTTCGCGACTCGCGATTTTGATTCGGTTCGACCTTGATATAGCAGATTTCGACGATGCGGTCTTTTTGGAAATCCACGCCGGTGGTTTCCAAATCAAAGAAGATGATGGGCTTTTTAAGGTTGAGCTTCATTGCTTAGAATTCGGTTACGTTCATCGGCATAAGGAGCATCAGCAGATTGGAGTTTTCGCCCTGTTCGCCGGGGGAGAAAACGCCGGGACGGGAGGGGTCGCTGAGGGTTACGTTGACCTCCTCGGTCGACATGATGGAGAAGATTTCCATGACGTAGGCGGCGGAGAAGCCGATGACCATTTCGTCGTGGTTAAACGAGCAGGGCACTGATTCTACGGCGCGGGTGCAGTAGTTATTGTCGACGGCTTTGATGGTGACCTCGGTGGGGGTAAAGCGCAGTTTGACAAGGTTTTGACCCTGGTCGCCGAAGACGCTGACGCGGCGCAGGGCGGAGAGGAACTGCGTGCGGTCAATGGTGACGGAATAGGGGTTGTTTTGCGGGATTACGCGGTCGTAGGGCGGGAATTGGCCCTTGAGGAGCTGGCAGGAGAAGGTGAGGTCCTCGGTGACGAGGAGGGCGCGCTTGTCGTCAATGCTGATGTTGACGTCGACGTCGCGCGGGAGGATGTTTTTGATCACCTGCGCGGGCTTTGAGGGGATGATGCAGGAGATTTCGACGCCCGGGGCGGTCATGGAGTTGCTATAGCGCACGAGCTTGCGGGTGTCGGTGGCCACGAAGATGAATTCTTCGGGTTTGATGTCCCAGAGGATACCCATCATCATGGGGCGGAGGGTGTCGGTGCCCACGGCGAAGAGGGTGCTGTCAATGCCGTTGAGGATCTGATTGGAGGGGACGACGAATTCGGTGGCGCCTTCTTCGGTGTCGACCTGGGGGGTGGGATATTCCTCGCCGGCCACTCCGACGAAGTCAAACTGACCCTTGTCTTCATTGTAGGAGACCTTGATGGCGAGGGTGTCTTCGTCGATTTCGAAGGTGATGCCGATGTCGGGCATAGACTTGAGGAGGTCCGTCAGGCGGCGCGCATCGACGCAGACTTTTCCTTCGCCCTCGGCTTCCAAGACGACGACACGGCCGGTGAGGGTGTTTTCGATGTCGGAGGCCGTGATGTGGAGCACGTTTCCGCGAAGTTCGAGGAGGAAGTTATTGAGGATAGGCATGGGATTTTTGGAGTTAATCACCTTGCTGACAGCCGATGCCTGGCTATAGAGCGCCTTACTCTGGACGTTAAATTTCATAATCGTTTATATGGAGTTTTGTTTGGTTATTCTTATCAACCTACAAAGTTAAGCATTTCCTCGCAAACCACCAAACCGACAGCGGAAAAACTGCAATTTTTTAGTTTCGGCGGAAGGTCAGGAGGGGCTGCGGGAGGGGTTTGGAGGCGTATTTCAGGAGTTTTTCCTGAGTGGCTTCGGGGAGGAGGGCTTCGCCGGAAGGGGCGCGATGGAAGGTGTAGGCGTCGCCGCCGGTGATGTAGATGGCGTCGACGAAGCCGTATTCGCGCAGGGCGTCGGCGAAGTCATACATGCTCTCGCGCTCGGGGGTGACGACGTAGAACAGGGAGCCATCGACGGCCGAGGCGATGGCTGCGCGCTGCACTTTGCCGTGGAGGAGGAATTCCCGGGGGAGTTCGCCGTCGGTCAGGAGCACTTGCTGGCGGAAGAAGTCGCCGCCGTTTTCGCGGGCCCAATTTTCCACTTCGGGACCTGAATGAATGCCGATTACGAGTCGGCCGGAGGGGGAGACGGCGGCATATCCGTCGCGGCCCTCGGCGGGTTTATAGTCGGCATATTCGCCGCGGACGATGACGGGGTCGAGGGCGCGCCCGTCGGGATGATAGTCGGCCGAGCGGAAGAAGAGCACCAACGAGGAGTCGGCGGGATCCGGGAGCTCGCGCTCAAGGCCCGCGCGGAGGCCCTGGAGGGGGTAAAAATCCATGGGGACGCCGAGGATGGTGTCGGAGACCGGCTCGACGCCAAGGGCCTGAGGCTCAAAGGGTTCGGCGAGGGCGGCGAGGGCCGGGTCGGCGGCGGTTGAGCGGGGGGCGGTGAAGCGGCGGATTGCGGCGAAGGTGGCTATTATAGCTATTATAGCTATTACTATGGTAGCTATTATAGCTATTTTAGCTAATTTAGCTGAATTAGCTTTTTTAGCCTTTTGGGGGCGCGGGGCGGGGTCGGGCTCGATGGTGATTATTGGGGCCTCGAAGGGTTGGTCGCGGGGGTCAATTTCGGTCTTCATAGGTAGTCATCTCTTTTTTTAGTTCGCGGAGGGTGTCGCGGCCAAGATTGTCGGCCAGGGGGAGGACGGACTCGGAAATGGTGGGCCCGCCGAACTTGATTGTGCGGTCGTTGACGTTGATTATCCTGATGTGTTTCTTATTGACAATCAGGCTTCTGCCCACTCGGAAGAAGGTGTCGTAGCCATGTTGGTTGAAATATTCTTCGAAGTAGTGGAGCTGGAAGGTCATGGTGTGTTTACCGCCATCGCTGAGGTGGATTTCGCAATAATTTCCGGCAGCAGCGATGAAGACAATCTCGTCGGTCGGGATTCTCACCAATTCGTTAGAGGTCACAATTTTGAGCCATGCCATAGTTAAACGGGGTTTACCCTAATAACGCATGGTCGGGGCTATTTATTGTTGAACTTCAAGGAGGCATACATCATGGCGGCCAGCACGGCAAAGAGGATGAGACTTCCGGCGAGCAGCGCATAGGTTTCCATGGAGAGGAGAATGAAGATGCAACCATAAATTGCCGAAAGGATGGCGGCAATGACGAGGGCGCCGCGGGCGGAGGCGAGGTTTTTCCACATGTAGCCGGCAATGAGGCCGATGGTCATGACGGAGGCGATGAGATAAGACGCGCCGAAACTCAGATGCTCAACGAAGGAGAGGAGCAGCGAATAGAACACCACGAGGGCGGCGCCGATGAGGAAGTAGTTGAGCAGCGGGATGTTGCGGCGCAAAATCACCTCGGAGAAGAGCACGCTGACGTAGGTGAGCAGGATGATGATAAAGGCATATTTGAGGGAGCGGTCGACCTGCTGATAGCGGTCCACGCCGACCAGGCAGCGCATGCTTGCAAAATAGCTCATGTCAGAAACACCGGCCACCCAGCGTGCACTGAACCGGCGGCCATCGATGGTGCGCTCAGCGGGCAGAGGAGCGCCCTCGCCGCCAAAGGAGGGATTGGAGACCTCGCCGGAGATTTCCACCACGGAGCCCTCACCGATCAGCTCGACATTAAGCATGTCGGAGCCGCGAACGTCGTAGGCGGTGGAAAAATCGATGACTTCGGGCATGTCGGCGAAGTTGACGCGGACGCCCAAGCCCTTGGAGCTTTTTTCCCACTTAAGGGTCTGTCCGCCAATCTGAAGCGGGGCGAGATTGGTCACCTGATTCGTATAGATCGGCATCTCGATGAGAGCCTCCTTATCGGTGAAAAGTTTGGACTTGAGGAATTGGCCCTGGATTTCTACGTGGGCGTCGAAGACCTCGGCTTCGTAGGTGTTGCGATGGAGAGTGTGGGAGTTCACTTGGACCTGCACGTCAGTCTTTTCGGGGACAAAAACGACGTCATCGCCATCAATCGAGGGAACTTCGACGTGGACCTGGCCGCCCCAGTCGGAGGCGATGTCATAGACCGTGCGGCGGGAGGTGTCGCGGCGGTCGGCCATCAAGATCCAGACGATAAAGGTTGCCATCATCAGGACGGCGCATTGCAGGCCGAGGAAGAGGATTTTTTTGCCGGAAAACATTGAGGCATTGTCGGATTGGGCTGAAATTCTCATGGTTGAAAGGGGGGATTATTTGATTACGAGTTCTTCGTTTTCGATTTTGAGTTTGAGGGTGAAATACATGGCCAAGGCGATGAGCAGGAACATGGCGATGCTGCCTACCAAGAGGGCCGCCGAGCCGAGGGAAATGAGCAGGAAAATGAGGCCATACTCCACGGCCAAGACCGCGGAACAGACGGCGGCGGCGCGCACACGGCCCGTGATTCCATGGATGAACCAGACGATGAGGGCCATGGTCAGCAGGGCCACGATGACATAAGCGGCCGCAAAAGGCATTTGCTCTTCCAAGGCCCAAAGGAGCTGATAAAACATGATGAGGGCGGCACCGATGAGTCCATACTGGAGGTAAGTAATCGGCTTGCGCACAGCCACTTCCACCAACATCACGGCGAGCAGCGAGATGGCGGCGAGCCAGAAGGAATAATCCACGCAGTCAACGAATTTCCAGAGGCTGAAATCGAGCTCGGGCTCGGCGACGCGGCCTCGCGCCTCCGTGGCCATGACGTCGGTGAAAATCACCATTGCCAAGCCGATGCCGAAGGCAAAGAGGCAATGGAAGGCGATCCAGCGGAGAGTGTAGCGGGGCGAGCTTTCGCTTTCAATTAAGTTTTGCATAATCATTTAGGGGGGTTAAAAGGTGATGAATTATGCTGCAAAGATAGCGACTCTCCCCCACCCCGCCAAGCCTTTCGCCCCGGGATGTATGAACCCCCGCCCCCACTGTACCAACCCGTAAAACTCCCGTGAAAAATCGCCCAAATAGTTTTGATTCTCGGGGAAATTTTTGTATATTTGCAAGCAGAAAACAGTTAATTTTTCTCAACGATTATGACTCAAATTCAGAAACTTCAAATATTCAGCGAACAGCATATCCGTTCGGTCTGGGATAGCGAAAAGGAGGAGTGGTACTTCTCCGTAATTGATGTAGTAGGCGTACTGACGGACAGCACCGCCCCTGCTACTTATTGGAAAGTACTAAAAAACCGGTTAAAAAAGGAGGGAAATGAAACCGTTACAAATTGTAACCGTTTGAAACTTCCGGCTCCGGATGGGAAGATGCGCCTAACCGACGTGGCTACTCCGGAAGAACTTTTCCGCATAATTCAATCCATTCCTTCGCCGAAGGCCGAGCCCTTCAAACAATGGATGGCTCAAGTAGCGGCAGAACGTCTCGAACAACTTCAAGACCCGGAGCTTTCCATCAATCAGGCAGTGGCAGATTATCAGCGATTAGGGTACTCCGAGCAATGGATTAACCAGCGCATTCGCACCATTGAAGTGCGCAAACTCCTCACAGATGAATGGAAGCGCCGAGGGGTTAAAGAGTATCAATATGCAACTCTCACCGATATCATAACGCGCCAATGGAGCGGAATGTCAACGCGAGAATATAAGAATCACAAAGGATTAACAAAGCAAAACCTTCGAGACAACATGACCAACATTGAGTTGGCCTTGAACATGCTTGCGGAGGCATCAGCTACTGAGCTTTCCCAAACCAAGCAGCCGGAATCATTTCGGGAAAACACGGCTATAGCACGCGAAGGAGGACAAGTGGCTAAATCCGCACGCGATGAATTAGAAAAACGCTTGGGCCGAACCGTAATTTCTTCCGAAAACGCGTCCAAATACCTCAACTCTACCGATGACACCACACCCTCACTCCCCTCTCCCGAAGATAAATAATTAGCCTGGAATCGAAGATTTATAAGTTTTATAGGAATTATAGGAGTAATTGGAGTAATTGGAGTATTTGGAGTATTTGGAGTATTTGGAGTAATTGGAGTTATAGGAATTATAGGGATGCGAAAAAGCGGCGCCCGGGTGGGGCGCCGCTTTTTTTATCGGCAAAGATTTTTATTTGAACATTTCGGAGGGGTATTCGCCGGCGGCATGGAGGGCGGCGAGTTTTTCGACTACTCCGGGGCGGTCGGCAGCGTAGGTCACGCCGAACCATTTGGAGTCGGTGTCGAGCACCTTGACGGTGGCTTCGCCGGAGTTGATGAGGGTGTCGATGCAGAGGGGGATGAAGAATTCGCTCTTGGGGGTGTTGAGGTCCTTGTCG
>CAZLMV010000044.1:0-13767 GCA_964560625.1 uncultured Bacteroides sp.
CCTCCACATGTAACCCCCACCGGGGGATTGTTCTAAAGGGTGGGGGGATTGGTGGGCAAGGGGGGATTTTGTGGTTTGGGAAATTTTTTGTAAATTTGCGGAAAAATTTTGTTGCTGATATGATTGATAGCGAAAGTTTGCTGCAGTTGATTGCGAGGGGCCTTTCAGAGCTCTCGTTTCCGCAGAGTCTTCCGGGCCTCTATGAACCAATAAGTTACACGTTGGAGGCCGGGGGTAAGCGTCTGCGCCCGGTGTTGTGTTTGGCGGCGTGTCAGGCATGCGGGGTTAGCGCTCAGGAGGCTTTGAATCAGGCTCTTGGCATTGAGATGTTTCATAATTTCACGTTGTTGCATGATGATGTGATGGATCGGGCTGAGACGCGTCGCGGGCGCCCGACGGTTCACGTGAAGTGGAACACGGCGACGGCTATCCTTAGCGGCGACACGATGTTGACCCTTGCGACGCAGTTGATGGCGCGATGCCCGGCGGAGAAGTTGCCGCAGGTTCTCGACTTGTTTAATCGCACTGCCATAGAGATTTACGAGGGTCAGCAGATGGACATGGATTTTGAGCAGCGCACGGACGTCAGCGTGGATGAGTATCTGCAGATGATTCGCTTGAAGACGGGTGTGTTGTTAGGTTGCGCGGCGGCGTTGGGGGCTATTATGGCTCATGCGTCGGAGCAGACGGTTCGCGCCTTTTATGATTTTGGCGTGAATTTGGGCTTGGCTTTTCAGCTTCAGGATGATTATCTTGACACGTTTGGCGACGCCGCGACTTTTGGTAAGTCAATCGGCGGCGATATCCGCAACGATAAGAAGACATGGCTGCTAATCAGCGCTTTAAGTGGGGCGCCGGAGGCTATTGAGCCTTGGCTCGGGTGCGAGCCTACGGATGAAAAAGTTGAGGCCGTCACGGAAATTTACCGGCGGCTGAATCTCCCTGCAGAGATTCATCAATTGATTGATGATTACACAGTGGCGTCGCTTGACTCATTGGCGGCGGCGGGGCTCCCGGCTCAGGCGTTCCAGTGGTTTCAGGATCTGACAGCAGAATTAACTAATAGAAAACACTAATAATCAAGCATATACATTACTTAGATACAATGGAAAAAATCATATTGACCGGCGACCGCCCGACGGGGCGACTTCACTTAGGCCATTACGTAGGCTCGCTGCGTCGGCGCGTGGAACTGCAAAATTCGGGCGAGTTTGACAAAATTTTCGTCATGATAGCTGATGCTCAGGCTCTTACGGATAATGCTGACAATCCCGAGAAGGTGCGTCAGAACGTGATTGAGGTGGCGTTGGATTATCTGTCGGTGGGCATTGATCCGACGAAGACCACGATTTTCATTCAGACGCAGGTGCCGGAGCTTTGCGAGTTGGCATTTTATTATATGAACTTGGTGTCGGTGTCGCGTGTGCAGCGCAATCCGACGGTGAAAACCGAGATCAAGATGCGCAATTTTGAGCAGTCTATTCCCGTAGGGTTCTTCTGCTACCCCGTCAGCCAAGCCTCTGATATTACGGCGTTTAAGGCCACGACGGTGCCCGTCGGCGAGGATCAGGCGCCGATGATTGAGCTCACGCGCGAAATCGTCAACCGTTTCAACCACATCTACGGCCCGACGCTCGTGGAGCCGGAGATTCTGCTTCCCTCCAATGCCGCATGTCTGCGCCTGCCGGGCACTGACGGCAAGGCGAAGATGAGCAAGAGCCTTGGCAACTGTATCTACCTGTCAGACACGCCCAAAGAGCTGAAAAAGAAGGTCAATAGCATGTATACCGACCCCGAGCACCTGACCATCGACTCTCCCGGACACCTTGAAGGCAACTGCCCGTTTATCTATCTCGACGCCTTCTGCAGCGACGAGCATTTCAAGCGCTATCTGCCTGATTATAAGAATCTTCAGGAACTCAAGGACCATTATACGCGCGGCGGTCTCGGCGACGGCACGGTGAAAAAATTCCTCATCAACGTGCTCGAAGAGGAACTCGCCCCGATTCGCGAGCGCCGCAAGCTCTACGAGCAGAATATTCCTGAGGTCTACGAAATTCTCCGCAAGGGCTCGGAAGCCGCTCGCGAAGTGGCCGCCAAGACTCTCGAAGAAGTGCGTGAGGCAATGAAAATCAACTATTTTGGCGACGAAGCGCTCATTCGCGAGCAAGCCGCCCGTTATCGCAAATAATTCACTGGCAAACGGTTATGAAACGCATAATCCTTCTCTTCATCGCCGCGCTCAGCTTGGCTTGCGCGCAGGCTCAATCGTCGGCCGATAAGCTGCGCAAAGAGGCTGAAGACGCACTCTCGGCGAAGAATTACACCACGGCGCGCTTTAAATATTTTAAGGCCTATGATGCCTACGTCGGCGAGGGAAAGCCGGACCAGGCCGTGGACTGCATAGTCAAAGGCGCTGAGCTCTATCATCGCGAAAACTATTATAAAGAGGCGTTTGAGAAGCTCTCAGCCGCCGAATATATGCTGAATTCCGCCGAAAAAGCATCCGGAAAAGTCAATGCGGCAAGCCATTACCCCATCGTGCGCGAGCGCCAAAAGATGTATCTCAAGCTGCGCAAACCCGAAAGCGCAGCCGAGCAACTTTCGCGCATGAAAACATGGGCCGACCAGGCCGCCGATAGCCTGATTACCCTTGATTTCCTCACGGCCTCCGCCCAGCAATATTATCAATTTGGGCAGACGGAGAAGGGCGATGCCGCTGTCAATCAGCTCATTGCGCTCTATGAAGGGCGTCAGGATTATGACATGGCCGAGAAATGTTATCGCGACCTGCTCGACGTGGCCGTCGGCACGGGCAATCCCCGTCTGATCACGCGCTCATATGACAAATATATTGCGTGGGCCGACTCCGTGGCGCTGGTGAAGTCTGACGCCCGCGTTGCCGCCATTCAGCAGCAACTTGACCAGGCGCATGCCGACATTGAGAGCCGTGACAGCTCGCTGACGGCCAAGACGGCTATCATCGTGGGTCTCTGCATTTTTGCGGCGATTTTGGCCGCTGTGCTCGTCATTGGCGGAATCATCCTGATGCGCTACATTGCCCTGAGTCGCCGCCAAAAGAAGCAAATCGCTACGGCTCAGGCTCATAACGACCTGAAAACGCGCTTCATCTCCAACATTTTCGCCCAGATGGATCCGACGCTCTCCACTCTTCCGGCCAATGAGCCGGCCGTCAAGGCCCTCCGCTCGTTTGCCTCCAATGTGCAGGAACTTTCCGGCCTTGAGGCCTCGCTGTCAACCCTTTACCCGACCGAGCCGGTCGACATGACCAAGTTTGCATCGCAGCTCGCAGAGGAGGTTAAACCCTTGGTGGCCAACGATGTAAAGGTGATTGTTGACGCCGCCAAGATTTCCGTCCCCGTGGCCGAGCCGGAGCTGCATCAGGTGATGACCCATCTGCTCAAAAACGCCGCCCGATTCACCCCCGCCGAGGGAAAAATCACCATTGAGGTCAAAAAACGCGGCCCGCACATCATCCAACTCTTGGTTTCCAACACCGGCGAGCGCATTCCCGCCGAAAAGCAGGCCGACATTTTCAAGCCCTTCACCGAAGTGCGCGACCTGACCAAGGGCGACGGCCTCGGGCTCCCCATCTGCGCCCTCATGGTCCAGAAAATGAACGGCAAAATGCGCCTCGACGAGACCTACACCCCGGGCACACGATTCATTATTGAGCTTCATCCGTAAGTAAACGTTTGGTGCTTTCGCAAATTTTTCGTAAATTTGCGCTATGATGTCGGGGACATTCCCCCGCGCGACTGCTTCATCACATTGTGAGACAGCCAATTGACATACCTTTTACGCTCTTTCCCTTTGCCGATAACTCAAAGCAGAGGGGAAGAGAATTATTATTAAGAAAATCGGCCTTATTAACCGACTGAATTTGCCGATAACACGCACTGATGCAGGCACTTGAGCTCCCTTACCTTGCCGACCGATTAGCCGCCTCCGTTGACTCGCCGCGAGCCGAATCCACTCGCCGATCCCGGCGCCAGGCGCTGAATCTATTCATGCCGGCTCTTGACGGGGAACTAACCGACTCTGCCATAGCCTATTGGGCCGTAAAGATGCAGGCTGAGGGCTACTCCGTGGCCACCATTGCCTATTATCTTAAGGTCCTCTCCGCAATGTTTTCCGAGGTCGGCGAGCCGCTTGAAGCCTTCTCGAAGATTCGTCATCGTATGGCCGAGGCGGCAGATTCGCCCGCTGTCGACTTTGACGCGCTGAGGCGGATGGTTGCCGAGCTGAGCGCAGACGTGGCCCGCAATTCCTTGGGTGGCGACCTCACTCTGATGGCCATTTTATGCGGCGGACTCACTCCCAAACAGCTGCTTTCGCTTACTTTTGGCGAAAACTATGCAGAAATTGAGCCAATTCAACAAATTATTGACAAATACGCGCGCCCGCGTGCCAAAAAGATATTCCCGCTGACCTCCGCGCGCGAGGTCCAGCTCCACATTCGCGGAGCGTTGCGCCGCTTTGGCCTCTCTGCCGAGCCTGATGTGCTCTGGGCCCTCGCCGCGCTGAAAGCCGAAGTCACTCCGGCGGAGATTATCTCCGTGCTCGGCCATGTGCCCGCCGAGCTCACCCTCCTCGGGCTCTTTGACCCCCGGAAAATGACCGACGAACAGCGCATTGCGACACTCGAACAAGTGGCCGACTCGCTGGCTGACAACCCCTTCCGCTGGTTTGCCATGCAGCTTCGCCGCGGCGAAGACTTCGAAACCGTGGCCCACCTCTCGGGCCTCTCCGAGCAAAACCTCTACTATCCCTCGCGCGAAGTCAAGCGCCGCGTGGGCCGCCGACTGACGGTCAGCTCGCGTCCATTCCTCCCCGGGGTGGTCTTCTTCCGCATGCGTCCATCCGACGTCGCCCCCCTCTTCCGCAAAATCGGCTCCCGCGCCTGGGCCTACCGCCAAACAGCCTCTCCTCGAGCCCCTTACGCCGTGATTTCCCCCGCCGAAATGATGGCCTTCCAACTCGCCGTCGGAGTCCTCATTGACCGCACCTCCGCCCCCGCCGACATGAACCCCGGCGACACCGTCGAAATCATCGGCGGCCACTTCCAAGGCCTCATCGCCACCATCCAATCCACCGCCCCCGGCGTCTACCGCCTCCTCCTCCCCGCCCTCAACGGCATCCCCTGGCAAATCGACACCAACCCCAACCTCCTCCGCCCCCTATGACCCAACAAATTTGGTCATACCTGAAAAGATTAATCTAAAAATTTCAATATAAATCCTTTATGCAGGCAATTATATTAGCAGCGGGAATGGGGCGCCGTCTTGGCGAATTCACCGCTAATAATACTAAGTGTATGCTTGAAGTCAATGGGGTTAGACTCATTGATAGAATGCTCAATCAGCTGAGTTCTCTGAATCTTTCGAGAATCATCATTGTGGTTGGTTACGAGCGGGAAAATCTCAAGACATACCTGATGGAACACCACTCAGACAAACCCATCCTCTTTGTTGAAAACCCGGTCTACGATAAAACTAACAACATCTATTCTCTTTGGTTGGCACGGGAATTTTTCTCCGAGGAAGATACTTTGCTCTTGGAGTCAGATTTGATTTTTGAAGATTCCGTGCTTGAATCCGTCCTAAATAGTCAATATCGCGATTGCGCTTTGGTTTCGAAGTATGAAACCTGGATGGACGGCACAATGGTGAGGATTGATGAAGATAATAACATTGTCAACTTTATCCCGAAGTCGGCTTTTAAGTATAGCGACACTTGCTATTACTATAAGACAGTCAACATCTATAAATTCTCGCAGGAGTTTATCAGCAATCATTATTTGCCTTTCCTTGAGGCTTATATTCGGGTGCTTGGCGAAAACGAATATTACGAGCAAGTCCTTCGAGTGATTACCCTCATTAACTCCACCGGACTTAAGGCGCTGCCCATCAATGATAATTGGTATGAGATTGACGACGTGCAGGATTTGCGCATTGCCGAGACAATTTTTGCCGCGCCGGAGCAACGCCTGGAAAAACTTCAACATTCGTTTGGCGGATATTGGCGATATCCGGGATTATTGGATTTCTGCTATTTGGTCAATCCTTATTTCCCCACCGGGCGCATGATTGATGAAATGAAGGCAAACTTCGAGCCGCTATTACGCAATTATCCCTCCGGAATGGGAGTCAATTCGCTCCTTGCCTCAAAATATTTTTCGCTAAAACATGACTATGTAGTCGTGGGTAATGGCGCAGCAGAACTCATTAAGAGCCTGATGAGTCTCATCGACGGAAAGGTCGGCGTTATTTACCCGACTTTCGAGGAATATGCCAACAGATTGCCTCAAGAAAGAGTCGTTTCGTTTACCCCAAAGAATTCAGATTTTGCGTATTCTGCCAACGATCTGATTGAATACTTTTCCGGGGGCAAAGTGGAAAACCTGATAATTGTTAATCCTGACAATCCTTCGGGCAATTTCATTGACCGTCAAGGTTTGCAAGACCTCATTTCTTGGGCCATGCAAGAGGGTATTCGATTGATTATAGATGAATCATTTGTTGACTTTGCCAATGAAGGCGAAGAGGCCACGCTTCTTCATAACGACGTCTTGGAGACATACGATAAATTATTCGTGGTCAAATCAATCTCAAAAAGTTATGGCGTTCCCGGCCTTCGCTTGGGCGTAATTGCCGGTTCTGACACGGAATTCATTCGGCGTATGCGCAAAGACGTCGGCATTTGGAATATCAACTCCTTTGCGGAATTCGATTTGCAGATTTATGGCAAATATGAAAAGGATTATCAGCGTTCATGCGTCAAATTCCGTCGCGAGCGCGATATTTTCTTCGAGGAACTGAACGCCATTCCTTTTCTGCGGGTAATTAGTTCTCAGGCAAATTATTTCCTCTGTGAAGTCACTGAAAAATATACGTCACACGCTTTAGCCTTGAAACTCCTGTCAGATTTTGACATCTTGATCAAAGATTGCTCCTCGAAAAAAGGATTCAACCCTCAAAAGCAATACGTGCGCATAGCCATCCGCGACCGCAAAGACGATAACCGCCTTTTCCATGCTTTAAAATCACTATGACGTTGTAAAACCAAACTCAAAATCCATTGGGTGAGGCCATAGGACATAAAGTTGCAAGCGGGGCAATTTGGGCAACCATTGATAAGTTTGGTTCAATGGGCATCCAGTTCGCTGTCAATTTGATTTTGGCGCGAATGCTCGTGCCGGCCGATTTTGGTATCATTGGCATGCTTGCTATTTTTATTGCCGTGTCAAACACTTTGATTGACAGTGGTTTTGGCTCAGCTTTGGTGCAGAAAAAGACACCGACGCAAGTGGATTTCTCGACGATATTCTTCTGGAATATCTCTTTCTCGACTCTCCTATACGTGATTCTATGCGCTTCGGCACCATTGGTTGCGGAGTTTTACTCCATGCCGCTGTTGAAGCCCGTGCTTCGGGTTTTGGCCCTGAACCTGATTTTGACCGGAGCATTGTCCATTCAGAAAGTCAAGCTCCAAAAATCTCTGGATTTTAATAAAATCGCCATTGTCAATTTAAGCGCTTACGCTTTAAGTGCCGGAATTGCTATTTTATTAGCTTTCAAGGGGTTTGGGGTGTGGAGCCTCGTGGTCTTACAGTTAGCTTATGGAACGATTTCCATCATTCTGCTTGCATTTATCACTCGCTGGCGTCCGGATTTCGTGTTCTCCAAGAAGTCACTTCGCGAACTCTTTGGCTTTGGCGGTTTCATCATGGCAGCGAATATTCTCCAGAGTATATGTCAAAATTTGCAAGGACTTATAATCGGTCGGAAATTCTCAGCCACACAGATGGGTTATTTTTCGCAAGCCTATAAATTGGATCAGATTACGAGTTACTCCATCCCTCAAGTAATTGTGCAAGTGATGTTTCCGGTGTTTTCATCTATGCAGTCGGAGCTGGAAAGATTGTGCACCGCCGTGCTCCTGTGCATGCGAGTTATTTCGTTTGTGGTCTTCCCGATTCTCTGTATTCTCATTCTTGTTGCCGAGCCGCTCATTGTGGGGCTGTATGGCACTCAATGGTTGCAATCCGTGCCTTACTTTCAGGTTTTATGTTGTGGTGGTTTCTTTGTTTGTCTCCAAAATGTTAATTATTATGCAGTTGCAGCCGTAGGCAAAAGCCGTCAGTTATTCTGGTGGGGCATATATAAATGGACCGCTTTCCTCGTGCTACTACTGGTTGGTATGAACTTCGGCATCTACGGCATCCTCTGGGGCATGGTCATCAGTAGCGTAAACATCTTCTTCGTAAATGCCCTCTTGGCCTCGAAACACACGGGCCTGTCAATTTTCTCTCAATTTCGAGCTCTTCTCCCTTGCCTCTTGATAGCCTTTATTTCTTTTTCGATCGCAATATGTGTTAATAAGATGGTGAGTAATTTTTGGCTTTCCGGAAGTTTGTTGATTGTGGCTTATCTGATTATTAATCTATTATTTAAAACTAAGGCATCAGGCGATTGTATAGAAGTGGCCAAGAAAATTATTAAAAAAAAATATGATTGATCCAAAAATACAAACAGAACTCCGAGAGCGTTTTAATCCTGACGGTTCTTTAATAAGGCAGGTACAAATGCGTATGTTCGAGATGCTTAAACACGTAGATAAACTCTGTCGTGAAAATGGTATTAAATACTGGTTGTCATCCGGGACGTGTCTGGGGGCCATTCGCCATGGTGGGTTTATTCCTTGGGATGACGACGTGGATATAGAGTTAGAAAAGGAAGATTTCAAACGATTGATAGACCTATTGCTAAAGGATGACAGATATTTTATCCATACTCACGAAACGGATATTGAATATACTGCACCGTATGCAAAACTAAGAGATAAACACTCTTACTTGAAGGAACAAGGGAAAAATGATATTAATTACAAAAATCATGGAATTTATATTGATATTTTTTGTATAGAGCCATCTTCCACATTCCTTCTTTCGCGTATTTGCAGTATCTTTCAACACAGACTTCTCTATCCTCTTTCACGAATTGGAAATAAAAAGATACGCCATACGATTATAAAATGTAACTTTTTTATCTTTCATAAGATGTTATTTCCTTTCGTATCCTATGTATCAAAGTTTAATAGCCGTGGATGGTATCGTCATATTCCGGGTAGTAGTTTTTGCCGTAGGCGCTTCTATGATGATATTAAGGACGTAAAGTATGTTCCTTTTGAAGATATAATGCTTCCGGTTCCAATAAACGCTGAAGGATATTTGGGTAAACTATATGGTGATTTTAATAATTTACCTCCGTTAGATAAGTTAGCTCCTCATATTAACAAAGTTGAAATCTACGATTCTACGGGTGTTTGATTATTAATCTGTAAGATGGCGAGTAAACATTACGATATAATATATGTAACCAATCTGCCGGCGTTTTACAAGATTCGCCTTTTGAATGAGATATCCAAACATAAGAGTGTCCTGGCAATTTTCTGTGGTTTTGATGGCTGTTTTCAGAGAAACTCGGATTTCTCAGCAGGAGAAATGCTTTTTGACCATGTTACTTTGAAGAGCCATCGATTGAAAGCAGTAAAAGAGATACGAGCGCATTTGAAGGGCGTTGATTTTGATGAGATGATTATTGGTGGAAATAACACGTTCGTATATTGGTATTTGGCTCTTACTAACAGACGTAGCAGATTGTCTTCTGTATGTGAAAGCAGCGTCTATGAATCAAATATGAAGGGAATTAAGGGAATTATAAAACGTTTTTATCAAAATAGATTCAGTCGATGCTATGCAACAGGAGAGGCCGCGTCACGTCTTTATTCTGAAAATGGATTTAAAGGAGAGATTAAAAAGACAAGAGGGGTAGGTATATTTAATTATCATACGCAGCCGGAATTTAGCAGTTGTTCAGTTGAGTGTAACAAATTGTTATTTGTAGGGAGATTATCTTCCGAGAAGAATTTGCATAGACTTTTAGAGGTTATTAATAAGAATCCTCAGTGGTACTTGACAATTGTTGGTTATGGTCCTCTTGAGCATGAATTAAAGGCTTTATCAAATGAAAATATTCGCTTTTTGGGCGCCATTAATAATGACGATTTACCAGCTATTTATCAGGAGCATGATGCTTTGATTTTACCATCTACGTCTGAGACATGGGGCGTGGTCGTTGAAGAAGCTTTGAATAATGGTATTCCGGTTGCCGTTAGCGAACGGGCGGGATGTTCGGATGACTGGGTTAATGATGAACGATTTGGTGTCTCATTTGACCCTTATAGTGTTGAATCAATAGAAGAAGCACTAAAGGTGATAACAAATAAGGACAATAATAATCGCTTTCGATATAATATATCACAATTAGATTTTGAGAAAATAGCTATTGATCAAGTTAATTGTTATTTGACCTAATTTATGGCATCTTATAACGTTTCTTTAAAGAATCTTGTTTATCCATTGTTTTTTTTAGAATGGGTATATTTATATTTTGCAGAAATCACAACTTTTAATGGCGTATTATTAGGCCTTAGTTGGTTCGTTTTTACATTATGGCAAGTCGTTTTGAGCTATCGTCAGAATATCTTGTGGTTAATGGTTGTGTGGGCTTTTATGATGACTTATAGTTTCGAACCGGTAAGGTATTTTGCATATGGAGAAACGTTATCTTATCGTGTTCTTTGCGAAACTGATTATACAGCCTATCAAGTAGCTCTTATTTGTTATTTATTCAACTTGTGTATAGGATACTTTACCAGATTAAGATTAATAGATAAAAAATCCGCTTTGAAGCCACGAATTCAGAAAGCTCCGCTATATGTTTGGCTTCTATGTGTAGGTTTTGGTACTTACTGTATGGTATTCGGACAGACGGGAGATACAATCTTTGAAAGTGGTGGATATGGCCGAGGCACTCAAACTTTTTCATCTTTGTTTGGATATGGTATAATTCCCATAGTTGTAGCTTTTAGGTATTCATATAATAGAATAAGAAAGATTTTAGTATCAGTTTTAATCGGCGCGTATACTATTAAAACATTGATGTATGGGGGGAGAATTGATGCAGTGATGCTCGTTATTGCGTTATATACGTTATATTTCTATTCTATATTCAGTAGAAGATCTACGATTATATTCATATTTGTGGGTTACTTATTTACCGTTCTATGGGGTGAAATTCGTTCTTCGGTGAATAATGTTAATTTTTCGCAGAAATTATCGGAGACAACAACAAATTTAAGTCTAAGTAACGGAAATTCTGCTGACGTGTATTATGCTTCAGAGCGTATAATTTATTTGATAAAAACAGGCGTTTTGTCAATTGAGGAGCGTATACTTTCTTTCATGTATTTCATTGAGTCAACAGTTATGCCTTCAAGTTCTCTTCCGGATTTGGCTACGTTGGCATCGTACAAAACAGCAAGATATAGTTCAGGCGGCGGCGGTCTTGCGCCTGTGTTTATTTACGCTTGGTTAGGTTTGCCCGGAGTTATTTTGATAGGTTCTTTATTAGGAAAAGCATTTTCACGTTTTATTAGTGGAAGATGTGGGGAATTTTTGTTTTTTTACACGATCTTTGTTATAGCAACCGTTCCTCGTTGGTATGCGTACTATCCAGTACAGTTGACAAAGTTTTGTATATATGGTGCATTATTTGCTTTTGGCATGGAAATATTACGTAGTGGGCACATACCCTCATTATTAAGTAAGGGTAGGCGTAAATGAAATTAGTGCAGGTGAATGTGACGGCGGCTTGCGGGTCGCATGGGGTGATTGCTGAGGAGATTGGGAAGTTGGCTCTGCAGAAGGGGTGGCAGTCGTGGATCGCTTATGGGCGCCGGGCTCGGGCGAGCCAGTCGCAGCTCATTAAGATTGGTGGTAGGCGGGACATGATTTGGCATGGTCTCGAGTCGCGGCTTTTTGACCGCCATGGGTTGGCATCGCGTAATGCTACTCGGCAGTTGATCAAGCAGTTAGAGAAGATTCAGCCGGATATCGTGCATCTGCATAACATTCACGGGTATTTCCTGAATTACCCCCTGCTGTTTGACTATTTGAAGCGGAGCGGCGTGCGTGTCTTTTGGACCCTGCATGATTGCTGGCCGCTGACGGGCCATTGCGCTCATTTTATGGGAGTTGGCTGCGAAAAATGGAAAACCGGCTGCGGGAAATGTCAACTCCTGAGCGCGTATCCGGCAAGTCTGTTGGCCGACCGCTCTCATCGCAATTGGGAAGATAAGCGCCATGCTTTCAGTAGTTTAGGCGAGCGGCTGACGTTGGTGGCCTGCTGTGAAGGGATTGCAAAATATCATCGGGAGGCAATGCCCGGGACGCGCTTGGAGGTGATTCATAACGGCGTTGACCTTGAGGCCTTTAAGCCTCTTGGCCTCAAAAAGCGGCGAATGATTTTAGGCGTGGCGTCCGTCTGGCCCGCAAGCAAGGGTTTGGACGAATTCATAAAATTGCGCAAAATCTTGCCGCCGGAGTGGGAAATTGAGCTCGTTGGGCTCTCTGAAAAGCAGATTTCCCGCCTCCCCGAGGGCATAAACGGCCGCGGCAGAACGCAGAATGTCAACGAGTTAGTGGAACTCTACAATCAAGCCGCCGTATTCGTCAACCCGACGTTTGAAGATAGCTTCCCGACTGTAAATATCGAAGCCTTAGCCTGCGGAACGCCCATGGTTACGTACCGAACCGGCGGCAGCCCCGAAGCCGTAGATGAACTCACGGGAATAGTCATTGACCGCGGCGATGTCGAAGGTCTGCGCGACGCCATCTTGCATGCAGAAAAGCTGCGTCCGGAAGATTGCCGCGCCCGCGCTGAGGCCCTGTTTAATAAAGACGATTGTTTCAGAAAGTACATAGAATTATATGAAAATCAGCATAATAACGGCGACGTGGAATCGGGCCGACACGATTCGGTCAACCATTGAAAGCATCCTGAGTCAGGAGCATCAAGACTGGGAACACATCATCATCGACGGCGCCTCTACCGACAATACCCTGGAAATCATCGAAGAATATCGCCCTCAATATGCCGGACGACTGAAACTCCTCTCCGAACCCGACAAGGGCATCTACGACGCCATGAACAAAGGCCTACGCATGGCCCAAGGCGACATCGTCGGCCTCCTAAACTCCGACGATTTCTATGCCGACCCCCAGACCCTCACCCGCATTGCTGAGAACCTCACGGATGAAATAGATGCTATCTTCGGCGATTGCGACATCGTAGATTTTAATGATATCAACCACGTCACCCGCCATTACCTTAACAAAGGCTTCCGCCGCTGGAAAATGCGATTAGGCTACATGCCTTCTCACCCCACATTCTACTGTCGACGTGATATTTACGATCGCTTTGGCGACTTCGACATCTCCTTCCGGATTGCTGCCGACTTTGATTGGCTCCTGCGCACCATCTACGTAGGCCACATCCGCCTGCGCTACATCCCTCAGACGCAAACACTGATGCGCGACGGCGGCGTCAGCAACGGCGGATTTGCCGCTCACAAACGCGTGATGGCCGAACACCAGCGCTCCTTCGAAAAATTGGGCCTTTGGTACTCCCCCGCCTGCGAATTCATCCGTTTCGCCCACAAATCCCTCCGCAAACTCCTCCACCTCCCCTACTAATTCCATTCCTCTTTCCTCTGCCCCGCAAAATTTCCGTTGAAGTTTTGCGGGGAGGGGTTTATGTGCAAAGTGGGGAATTATTGAGCGCCTCGGGATTGTTCTAAAGGGTGGGGGGATTGGTGGATTTGGGAAATGTTTTGGTGGAT
>CAZLMV010000045.1:0-10055 GCA_964560625.1 uncultured Bacteroides sp.
TATAAATTTTATAAGATTTATAAGGCTTATAAGAATTACTCGGCGGTTTCTGCTGCGGGTTTGAGCCATTTGTCGAGCCAGCGGAAGAAGACGCGCTGCCAGAGGATGGCGTTTTGGGGCTTGAGAATCCAGTGGTTTTCGTCGGGGAAAATCAGCATCTCGGCGGGCACTCCGCGGAGCTTGGCGGCGTTAAAGGCCATTTCGCCCTGGGAGGAGAGGATGCGATAGTCGAGTTCGCCGTGGGTGATGAGGATGGGGGTGTCCCATTTGTCGACAAATTTGTGGGGCGAGGTGGCGAAAGTGGCCTGGGCAATGGCGTTGTCCTTGTTCCAGTATGCGCCATAGTCGGGGTCATCTTTGGAGTCGGCCGGGGCGTTGACGGCGCCGCCACCCATGTCCCAGTTGGCAAACCACATCTCCTCAGTTTCAAGGTATTGCGCCTCGATATTGAAGATGCCGGCGTGGGCAATCAGCGCGGCAAAGCGACCTTCGTGGTGGCCGGCGAGCCAGTAGATGGAGAAGCCGCCATAGCTGGCACCGACGGCGCCGATGTGTTTTTCGTCAATCCAGGGCTCGGTCTTCACGTCGTCAACGGCGGCGAAGTAGTCCTTCATGTTCTGGCCGCCATAGTCGCCGGAAATCTGGGCGTTCCATTCGGTGCCGAATCCGGGGAGGCCGCGGCGGTTAGGCGCGATGATGACGTAGCCGTTGGCGGCCATCAGGGCAAGGTTCCAGCGATAGCTCCAGAACTGACTGACAGCCTGTTGCGGGCCGCCTTGACAGTAGAGAATGGCCGGATATTGGGCCGTGGAGTCGAAGTTTTGGGGCTTGACAATCCAGGTGAGCATCTCCTTGCCGTCGGTGGTGGGGACCATGCGGCGTTCCACCGTGGGCATCTGCACTTGCTCGAAAATAGCGTCGTTGACGCCGGTGAGCTTGTGGGCCGAGCCGCCGGTGGCGCGATAGATTTCGTTGGGGAAAATCATGGAGTGAGCCATGGTCAGGACTTCGGAGTCGCTCACCGGGGCGAGAGATTCGAAGTCAACTTCGCCGGCGCAGACGGTGTCAACGGCGCCGTCGAGCGTGATGGAGAAGACGGGCTTCACGCCGTTTTGATAGGCTAAGAAGAAGAGTCCCTGAGAGTTAGGCTGCCAGGCGATGTCGTCTACGGTGTAGTCCCAGTCGGCGGTGAGGTCCTTGATGGTGCCGGAAGCGAGGTCGCGCACCATGACGCGGTTTTTGTCGCTTTCGTAGCCGTCGCGCTCCATGGAGAGGAAGGCGAGCTTGGTGCCGTCGGGGCTGAAGGCGGGGGCGGTGTCATAGCCCATCATGCCTTCGGTGAGGTTTTCGGTGGCGCCGCTTTCGAGGTCATAGAGGTAAATATCTGAGTTCGTGGAGATTGCATACTCCATGCCGCTCTTTTTGCGAGATACGTAGGCGAGCTTTTTGCTGTCAGGGGTCCAAGCAAACGATTCGATGCCGCCAAAGGGCTTCATCGGGGCCTCGTAGAGGGGTTCGTCGGCCATGATATCTTTCTGATTAGCAAGGGCTGAGCCGTCAAAATCGGCAAGGAAGGGATGGGGAATTTCGGTGACCCATTCGTCCCAGTGCTTATACATCATGTCGTCGATGATGCGGCCGGTGGCGTCGGGCAGGTCGGGATAGACGTCCTGAGCCGTGCGGGCCCACTTAATCGGTTGAATCATAACGACTTTCTTTTCGTCGGGCGAGAAGAGGAAGCCGTCAACGCCTTTTTCTTCCTTGGAGATCTGGGTGCGGGAGGAGCCGTCGGCGTTCATGGTCCAGATTTGCTGTTTGCCGTCAGAGTCGGGATAGAGGAAGGCGATTTTTTTGCCGCCGTCGATCCAGCAGTAGTTGCTTTCGCTCTTGGCTGACTTGGTGATTCGGGTTTGGTTTTGGCCGTCGGCATCCATCACGTAAAGCTCTGCGTTTGAGCGGTTTTGCTCCACGCTTTCGTAGCTCACGGAGTAGAGGATTTTGGTGCCGTCGGGGCTGAGTTTGGGGGCGCCGACGCGGCCCAAGGCTTCGAGGGCATCGATGGAGAAGACGCCGTCGGTCGAAGTGAATTCGGGGCGCTCGATGATTTCGCCCTCATCCTTATTAGAGGAGCAGGCCGTAGCCGCAAGCGCCGCAATAGCAATAGGCATGAAAAATTTATTCATAATTTAAACACACAAAGTAATTAGGGGCGCGAATCCCCCCTTCGCGACGGATATAATTCTTATAAGACTTATAAATCTTATAAAAGTTAGTTCGCGCGGGGGATTCGCGCCCCGGATAATTTACATTTTTTTAGAGGCAACCGGCGAGGGCGGCGTTGGTTTTGCGCACGGCTTCGGCGCTCTTTTCGAAGAGGGCTTTTTCTTCGTCGTTGAGGTCGAATTCAACGATCTTTTCGATGCCGTTCTTGCCGAGGATACAGGGCACACCGATGCAGATGTCGCTCTGACCATATTCGCCTTCGAGGAAAGCGGAGCAGGAGATCATGCGCTTGGTGTTGTGGATCACGGCGTCAACAACGCTTGCTGCGGCAGCGCCGGGAGCATACCATGCGGAGGTGCCGAGCAGGCCGGTCAGCGTGGCGCCGCCAACCATGGTGTCAGCAGCCACCTTCTGGAGGGTTTCGGCGGGCAGGAGGGTTGAGGCGGGGATGCCGCGATGAGCGGCATAGCGGGTCAAGGGGATCATGGTGGTGTCGCCGTGGCCGCCGATGACGATGCCTTCCACTTCGGCGGGGTTAGCGCCGAGAGCCTTGCTCAGGAAGTACTGGAAGCGGGCGCTGTCGAGGGCGCCGCCCATGCCGATGATGCGGTTTTTGGGCAGGCCGGAGGTCTTGTGGATCAGGTAAGTCATGGTGTCCATGGGGTTGGAAACGCAGACAATTACGGCGTTGGGCGAGTGAGCCAAAACCTGGTCGGTCACGCTCTTGACGATGCCGGCGTTAACGCCGATGAGCTCTTCGCGGGTCATGCCCGGCTTGCGGGGAATGCCGGAGGTGATGACTACGACGTCGCTGCCTTCGGTGGCGCTGTAATCGTTGGTCACGCCGGTGGCGCGGGTTTGCACGCCAAGGATGTTGGCAGTCTGCATGATATCCATGATCTTGCCCTCGCTGAGACCTTCCTTGATGTCAATGAGGACTACTTCATCGGCAATGCCGGTGGTAATGAGTACGTTTGCACAGGTGGCACCTACGTTTCCGGCGCCTACAACGGTAACTTTTGACATATATCTTTACTTTTTATTTGGTTATTTTTTTTCGTTACAAAGTTACGCAATAAACCTCAAGAAACGAACACTCTTAACAAAAATTAACACCCAATCGGCGTTTTTAAACCAAATTATCGTTAACTTTGCTCAAAATCTTAAATTTATTAGCAAATCACACCTTATAATATATGTTTTCCGGAATAGTTGAAGAGGCGGCCCGAGTGGCTGCCGTGGAGGCCCAAGGGGGCAACGTGGTCCTGACCGTGGAGTGCTCATTTGCCTCAGAGCTGAAAGTGGACCAATCCGTGGCCCACAATGGCGTGTGTCTGACCGTGACCTCGCTGCCCGACGACCGCCATTACACCGTGACGGCCATCGAGGAGACCCTGCGCCGCTCCAACCTCGGCCTACTCCGCCCCGGCTCGCCGGTCAACTTGGAGCGCTCCATGCTCATGAACGGACGCTTGGACGGCCACATCGTGCAGGGCCACGTGGACTGCACCGCCCGCTGCACCGAGCGCCGACAAATGGATGGCTCCGTGGAGTTTACGTTTGAGTATGAGGTTGACCCCGAAAAGCGCCGCCAGGGCTATCTGACCGTGGAAAAAGGCTCAATTACGGTCAATGGCGTCAGCTTGACCGTCTGCCTCAGCGAGCCCGGCCGGTTCAGCGTCGCCATTATCCCTTACACTCTAAAACACACCAACTTCGGCCAAATCGAGCCGGGCACGGTGGTGAACCTCGAATTTGACATCATCGGAAAATATGCCGCCGCACTGATCGGCGACCGCGCCTTATGATTTTCCCTCCGAAAAAGTCGGGCGAGCGCCCCGTCCTTGACCCCGAGACGCGCCAGCTGATCATCATCGGCGCCAACGGCGCGGGCAAGTCGCGCTTCACCTCGCGCCTGCTCTCGACGGTCTCCCCCGAGCGAATTTTTTCGCTCTCGCCCCTGCGCGCGCTCTTCGGCGCGTATAATCCCGAGGCGCCCGAGGGGAGCATTGACGCCCTCTTTGCCGAGGCCGCGGCGCGCTCACCCTTGACCTCCGGCAGCCCCGAAAAATTTGCCCCGCCCACGGAGGCCGAGCGCCTGCTCTCGCTGCTGCTTCAGGAGGAAATGGTCAATCTCATGGCCCGCAAATTGGCCGGCAAGAGCGCCGAACCCGCCGCGCCGACGAAGCTCGACCGCGTGCTGGAGCTCTGGCGCGAAATCTTCCCCGAAAACGACATTTTGCGCCACAACGGCTCGCTGCAATTCGCCTCGGCCGCCGACGGCGAAATCCGCTCCCAGAGCCGACTTTCCACGGGCGAAAAACTCGTGCTTTACTACTTTGGTGCAGTGCTTTATGCGCCCGCGGAGGCCGTGATTCCCGTCGATTCGCCCGAACTTTTCCTGCATCCGTCAACCATCCGCTCGGTCTGGGACCGCGTCGAGGCCCTGCGCCCCGATTGCTCGTTTATCTACACGACCCACGACCTCGATTTTGCCGCCACGCGCTCGTCGGCCGCCACGGTCTGGGTGCGCGGATGTTCGGCCGAGGCTGACCTGTTTGACTACGACCTGCTGCCGCCCGACTCGCAACTGAGCGAGGAGATGTACTTGGCCATTCTCGGCGCGCGCCGGCCCGTGCTTTTCATCGAAGGCGACGCCTCGCGCTCCATCGACGCTAAGCTCTACCCGCTGATTTTCCCGGAATATACGGTCAAGGCCCTCGGCTCGTGTGACCGCGTCATCGAGTCCACCCGTGTGTTTAACTCCCTCGGGGCGTTTCATCACTTGGACAGCATCGGCATCGTGGACCGCGACCGCCGTTCGCCCCAGGAGGTCAGCTATCTGAGGCGCAAGAAAATCATGGTGCCCGAAGTGGCCGAGATTGAAAATATGCTGATGGTGGAGGAGGTGATTCGCGCCGTGGCCGCTGCCAAGGGTCGCGACGAAAATCGCGCCTTTGCCAAGGTCAAAGCCGCCGTGATGGCCCTTTTCAAGGCCGACGCCAAGGCCCAGGCCCTCCAACACACCCGCCATTACGTCAAGCGCACCATTGAGCACCGCATCGACGGCCGATTTGCCTCGATTTCCAAGCTCGAGGAACACATGGTTGACCTGGTCAACGAGATCAATCCGCGCGCCATCTACGAGCAATTTTGCCGCGATTTTCACGGCTACATCCGCGACGACGACTATCAATCAGTGCTCCGCGTCTACAATCAGAAATCCATGCTCTCGCAGAGCAACGTCGGCTCCGTGACCGGCTGCGGAGACCATCGCGCCTACATCGCCGCCATCCTCAACATCCTCAAGTCCCCCACCCCCGCCGCCGCCCGCATCCGCCGCGCCCTCCGCGCCCAAATCAACTAATCCCCCGCGCGCGCAACCTTCCCGCAAACAATTATAATTCTTATAAGAGTTATAAGAGTTATAAGAGTTATAAGAGTTATAAGAGTTACGCGCGTAAAAATAACTAAAAAGGGCACCCGGCCTCGGGTGCCCTTTTCGGTTATTTCATTTGGTTTATTTCAGGATTTTTTTGCCGTTGATGATGTAGAGGCCGGGGGCGGTGGGGGCCGTTACGCGGCGGCCCTGCAGGTCGTAGATGGCGGCGGGGGTGCCGTCGGCCTGAATGCCTTGGATGGCGTTTTCTCCTTCGGCCAACTTATTGATGACGAGCTTGAAGGTGCCGGGCAGATAGGGGGCCACGTCATAGCTCGTGCCGGCTGCCTGCGCGGCCATGTAGGCATCATAGTCAAAGTCGGGGTTGGGGTTGACGTTGGTGTCATAGAGCGCGCCGCCGCTCAGGCTCAGGTAGAGGCCGGCAGAGGGAGCGAAGGTCAGCACGCCGTCTTTGAGTGTGCTGCCGCTGGAGGTGACGCCATAATACATTTCAAAGAATTCCTTGTCGCTTTGATAGTCGTCAGAGCCCCACATCCAGAGCAGGTCGCTCCAGTCGTGGCCGATATAAAGCTCGCTTTCAAGCACTTCGAGGCCGAGGGTTGAGCGCTCAATGTAGACGTTGTCGGGGTCAGAGGCGTTGATGTAGAGGCAGTGGTCGTGGCCGTGGCCGTAGGTGAGATATTGAGCGGCTTCGGCGTAGTTTTCATAGGGGTTGACCACGCGGTAATAGTCCTTCTTGGTCTTGTGCTTTTCGATTTGCACGGGGATGTCGGCAGACTTAAACAGCGTCGGATAGAGCGACGACAGGAAGCCTTCGGTCATGGTGCCGTCGGAATACGGTTCCCATTCTTCGGCCTCAAAGTCGGGGTTGAACACCTCGAAATATTGCGCCTTTTTGATGTTGCCCTCGGCGTCGGCAGCCATGATGTAGACGTGGGCACAGCGGGTGGGCATGCCCTTGGTGCTGACCACAACTACGTCGTCGGGGCGGATGTTTTTGCCGGTCTTGATGCACTCGTCGGCGGCAATGGGATGGTCAGGCCATTCGTAAACCACGGCATAGCGCAACACGGGGATATTTTCGTCGCCCAACACGTAGAACTGATAATTTCCGGCCTCCGACGGGCAATAAGCCGTCTTCGTCACCACGGAGAAGTCATAATTGACGGGCACGGTCGTGCCGGTCAGCACGAGCTGAAATTCGCCGAATTTATTGCCGATATGCCAGTCCAAGTCGTCCGGATCGTCGGCATTTTCGCTTATAATATATATGGCCTGCTTCTGGGGGAATTTGATCACGCCGTCAACCAACGTGCCGCAAGCCTTGTCGGCAGCGTCGGCCGAGATGTTGTATTTGCCGATGAGTTCGCTCTTGCCGTAGGCCGTGCAGTTGCGGTGTTCTTGAGTGGTCAGCGGCGGCTGAACGTACCAGTCAGTGCTGATCGGTTCGTAGACAATGCCGATGGGCGAGGGCTTGATTTTCACCTTCTCGGGGTTGGTAGCGTCGATGAGGATGTAGTATTCCTCGCCGGTCAGGAGCTTGCCGGGGTAATCTTCATGATTCTCAATGGCGGCACGCTCGGGCGCGGGATAGTTCTTCCAGGGGTCGATGATTCGATACATTCCGGGGTGGAGCGCATCTTCCTGAACGGTAACGTTAAAGGTCTGAGCACCAACGCTCCAGAAGGTCGTGGCCAGATCGTCGGTGTAGGCACATTCGCCGATGGTTTGCCAGTCAGAGGCCTCGGCCTGCTCTGCCGCGGGGGCTTGCATTGCCGGCGCCTTATGGGGCATGGCGGCCTGGAGGGTAGCGGCGCCGAAAGCCAGCGCCAAAGTGAGGTAGAATTTTTTCATTTAGGGGTTAGAAAATTGTGTAACTATGGATTTTTCGGAATGCAAATTTAGTGATTTTTGACGAATAAACAACCAAAATGACGGGAAAATTAAACTTTTTGTAAAAATTTTCAAGAAAATTGTGGTTTTTTTAAGAATTTTGTGTAATTTTGCGCCATCATTTCTCCAATAGAGTCAAAATAAACCCAATCAAAATAGTTACACGAATGAAAAAAATCTACTCACTTTTGACGCTTTTCGTGGCCTCCCTCTTGGGCATGGCCGCACAAGCCGAAACCCGCACCGTCACCTTCCACGTCGACGATCCCTCCCACATCGCCTCCGTGAAGATCTACAGCACCGACGTCACCCTCTCCTTCGACGATAACAACACCCTCCAAATGACCTTCGGCGAAGAATATGGCCAGCGTACTCTGGTATTTGAGGCCGCCGATAACTGCAAAATCACCTCCATCAAGAAAGCTGATGGTTCAGTATATTCCAGCTCATGGGTACTTTATCCGGATCCCAACAGGAGCCCTGAAACTAAAGTGGAATTTTGCGCTTATAATGATGAATTCCTTGTTGAAGACGGCGATGTAGTGAACATCGAAACACAGGAGGCGCAGTCCAAGATTTTCACCATCAAGGCCAACCCCGACCATATTAAATACGTTTATGCCGGCAGCAATAAAATTTATATGGATGAAACCGGCATCGTTTCCTACAACGTAACCGATCTCTACTATTTGTATGTATATTTGAATGATGACCACATTCTTCGCACAGTCACTGACGACGAAGGAAACGAACAAAAATATACTTATAGCTCATATAGCAACTACATTAGCTTTAAAGTAAGTGACTATCCCGCCAGTGCCACTTTTAACATCGACAGCTATTCTAAGGAAGATCTCCGCACCGCCTCTCTGACTGTTAATGTTGATGGAGATCCCTCTCGCGTGTACTTCAAGCGCAACGGTGAACAAATTAAACTTACGGAAGAATCCACCACTATTAAGTTTAACCCTGAAACCGAAACCGGTTTTGAACTCTATCACACAAGTTACTCATCAAGCAAATTATTCTCCGTAACTGTTAATGGAACTGCCTTAGTACCCGAAGGTAGATATAATATCTACTCATTTAATGCTAACGATGGCGATGAACTCAACATTCAGGTGGAATCGAACGTGGAAGTGCCCGTTAAGTTCGTGTTCACTAACCCTGACACGGAGGGCGCTTTAAGCCAAGTTTATAGCAACGGCGTGTATTATACTGCAGAGGAAGCCCTTTTTGAAGGTTTCTCTCTCAAATTAGGCAGCTCTATCATTGTTGAAGGTAACGAAGACGAATTCGAAATCGACGAAATCTTATATAATGGTGTTGCCGACTATTCAGGCACGATTGACACCGAAGATGAATACGTAGTTACCATCACTGCCACCAAAATCCCCACCAAAGACATCACTATCAAGTGTGATGCTTGGGAACACGTCTACTTCCAAGACTCGAACTCTTACTACAATAATATTGAACTGACCGGTACAGAAACGATTCTCAGCTACAAAGAATTCCCTTACTATCTCAAAGCATACGCAAAAGATGGCTATATCCTGCAGTCAGTCACCGATGAAGCCGGAAATAATCTCCTTGACGATTACTATGGCCGCATCTATGACTTCACCGAAGGCATGACTATTGTTGTGGACGCAAAAGAATTCGTTCGCGACCAGGAAATGGTTATCTTCCTCGAAGATGTTGAATGGAAGCGTCAAGACATCACCCTCAATGACTATACCGACTTTGAAAAGAAGGTAACTCTTGATCCCGGCTACAACCACGTCCTCTTTGGCGAGAACGATTTCTCTAATGGATACTTCCCCCTCAGCCCCGTAGAAGGCGAACTGGTTATGTACCTCAACGACGAAAAAGTTGAGATGGAATTCAAGTGGGGCGACTACTATCCCGTTGGCTTTGAAGCCATTAAGGCCGGCGATGTGCTGAAGATTTATGCTGAGGAGAAGGATACTCACACTATCAGCTATGATATCGCTGAGGGAGTAAATGCGGCCGTGTTCCACGACCATGTGACCGCCATTGAGTCGCCCGCGACCCACGCCGTGCTCCCCGGAACGGAAATCCACATCAAGCCCGTAGCCACCATGGCCGCTCGCGCTGCTGCCTCGCCCCTCGTGGTCAAGGTCAACGACCAGACCATCGAACCCGCCGCTGATGGCGTATACACCATCACGGCCGACGGCGACAAGAACATCAAGGTCGAAAACGACCCCTCAACCTCTATCGCCGAAATCTCCGCCGACGCTGCCGACAAAGCCTTTGACATCATGGGCCGTCGCGTCAACGCCAACCATCGCGGAATCACCATCGTTAACGGAAAGAAAGTTATGAAATAAGGTAAAAATGTGATCTATGAAACTGCGGGGCTCGCGAAGAGTCCCGCTTTTTTCTTGCTTTTCCCCAAAAATTTCCCTATCTTTGCACCAAAATTATAAATCTTATAAATCTTATAAAATTTATAACCCCCTTAAACCTTAAACTTTAAACCTTAAACACGCCCAAAGGGCGTAAAAAACCT
>CAZLMV010000045.1:10155-13619 GCA_964560625.1 uncultured Bacteroides sp.
CCCCTTAAACCTTAAACTTTAAACCTTAAACACGCCCAAAGGGCGTAAAAAACCTTAAACACGCCCGCAGGGCGTAAAGAACAATGGTAACAGTAATCGACGGCGAAATCTTCAACGACCACCGCGGCACCATAATGTCGCTCAACGACTTCCACCTCGAAGGAGTGGAACGCACCTACACTATCCATCACCCCGACGCCTCCGTGGTCCGCGGATGGCACGGCCACCAACACGAACGCAAATGGTTCCACTGCATCAAAGGCGGTTTCACCATGGCCTTCGTCCAACCCGACGACTGGGAAAACCCCTCGCCTGACCTCGAGCCCGAAATCTTCCATATCTCCGACCGGAAAAGCCAAGTGCTCTGCGTCCCCGCCGGATATGCTAACTGCCTGAAAGCCACCGAGCCGGGGTCGATCCTCCAGGTGTGGTCCGACAAGCAGCTACCCGTGGCCCTGCTCGATTCCTGGCGCTATCCCGCCTCCAACTGGGTTGACTGGGACCAGTTCTGATGAAAGTCATCGTCCTCACCGGCCCCACGGCCTCCGGGAAATCGGCCCTCGCCGTGAAATGGGCCCAACAATGGGGCTGCGAAATCATCTCCGCCGACTCCCGCCAGGTCTACCGCCACATGCCCGTCTGCACGGCCGTCCCCACCCCCGCCGAACGCGCCGGCATCACCCATCATCTGCTCGAATTCCTCGAACCCACGGACTATTACTCCGCCGCGCGATTCGAGGAAGACGCCCTGCGCATCATCGCCGACCTCACCGCCCGCGGCCACGACCGCGCCATCGTCTGCGGCGGCTCGATGATGTATATCGACGCCCTGACCCGCGGCCTCGACCTCCTACCCACCATCTCCCCCGAGGTGCGCCAACAAACCCTCGACTTCTTCCGGCGCGAAGGAATCGACGCCGTGCGCGCCGAGCTCCGCCGCCTCGACCCCGCCTACTTCGCCCAGGCCGACCCCAACAACCATCGCCGACTGATCCACGCCCTCGAAATCATCCGCCAAAGCGGCCAACCCGTCAGCGCCCTCCGCACCGGCCAAGCCAAGCCCCGACCCTTTGAAATCGAAAAATTCGCCATCGAAATGCCCCGCGACATCCTCTTTGACCGCATCAACCGCCGCGTCGACGCCATGGTCGCCGCCGGACTCGAAGACGAAGCCCGCGCCCTACTCCCCCTGCGCCACGAAAACGCCCTCAACACCGTCGGCTTCAAAGAACTCTTTGCCTACTTCGACGGCACCATGGATCGCCTCACAGCCATCGAACGCATCAAGAAAAACACCCGCGTCTACGCAAAAAAACAACTAACCTGGCTCAAACGCACCCCCTACTCCCCCATTTCATATGAAATAATATGAAATAATTGCCCACCTCCCGAAATTTTTGTAACTTTGCGGTGATTATTAACACATTAAATCACTCCATTTACACTATGTATCAGTATCAAGTAAGCTTCAGCCAAGCCATCTCCATGGCATTCAACAAGTACTGCGACTTCAACGGCCGCGCCTCCCGCAGCGAATTCTGGTGGTGGCAACTCTTCACCGCCATCCTCGGCTGGGTCTTTGCCATCATTGGCTACTCAATCAATGCCACCTGGCTCTCCAGCATTGTCAGCCTCGCCCTCTTCCTCCCCAGCCTCGGCCTGGCAGTGCGCCGCCTCCACGACATCGACAAATCCGGCTGGTGGTACCTCCTCTGCCTCATCCCCGTTGTAGGCTGGATCGTCCTCATCGTCTGGTGGTGCAAAGAAAGCCAACCCTTCGACAACCAATACGGCCCCGTCCCCAACCTCGCCTAATCCCCCCCCCCACAGACAAAATCAAAGCCACGCTCCCGGCCCTGCGGCCTTGAGCGTGGCTTCGCTATGGTAGCTATTATAGCTAATTTAGCTAAGGTAGCTAATTTAGCTATTATTTAGCGTTTATTTGCGGATTATTTTGATTCCGGGGAGGATTAGGAGGCCTTTGGTGGCGGGGCGGCCGAGGAGGTCGTAGGCCTGGCGTTCGTCTGTGGCTTTTATTTGGTCGATGTTGGTTTGTTTGTGGGTGATTTTGAGGGTTTTGTTGGTGTCCATTTCGAGGGTGTAGGCGCCTTCGTGGTCGGGGGTGAGGGGTTCGCCGTTGGCTTCGACTTCGATGGAGGTGGCGGGGGAGTCCGGGAAGATGTATATCTGGGTGAATTGCAGGGCTTTAGTCTGGCCAAGGTCGACGGGGCGAGTGCGGTCCATGAGGACGTGGACGTCGCTGAGGTCAGTGTCGGCTTCGACGGTGAGATTGTAGACGGCGGGCTGGAAGTCGTAGAAAATCTTGAGGACGTCGGCGTCGGCAAGGTCAACGTAGTATTTGTAGCCGGCAAAGTCGAGATCTACAGGCTCTTCGTTTTGGTAAACGCGGGTGGGAACTTCGGTGGCGTTGGTGATTGCGAAGGAGTTGTCGCGTTCGTAGAAGGGCACGATGTTGTAGCCGTCGGCGAGGCGCACGTCGGAGGTGTCAGCGCGTTTCATGGAGAAGTCATCGCCGGCAGCGGCTGATTGATAGACGTAGACCATGGCGAACTGGTTGCGGTTGATTTCGGCGGTGGTTACGGTGACCACATCGTCGTCGACCACGGGGACCTGGACCGACAGCTTGGTGAGTTCTTCGGGGGTGAAGTCTTCCTGGCCGGTCACGGTGAGGGTCTTAATGTAGCAATCTTCAGCGGGTTGGAGCGTGAAGAAGGGATTTTTGCGGAGGATTTCGAGGGTGTTGGCGCCGGCCTGCAGGGGGAATTCGTCGCCGTCGTTGATGTAGCCGCGGAAGGCTTTTACTCGGGCGGGGTCGTCAATGTTGACGGTGATCTTATAAGAGGCGTATTTTCTGACGTTTACGTCAATTTTGGTGTCGGCGGCGATGAAGAGCGAGGTCTCCGCGGAGAAGGTTTCTGCGGCGCCGTTGACGGTGAATGAGAGCACTTCATATTCGTCCGTGCGCCCGCGCATGGTGAGCACGGAGCCGCACTTCACGGTGAAGCCGGGTTGGGCCCAGTTGAGGGCTGGTCGGCCATTGACATCAACCTCGCGAATGAAGTCGTCAGCATCGTCGCCCGTGAGGGTGAACGTTACGGCGCAATCCACGTCGGGATAGGTAGTTACGACGTCAATTGCGTCGCCATCTTTCACCTTAAGCTGATAGCGATAGCCCTCGCCGCGGTCCACGGCCTGGCCATTCTGAGTCAGCGAATAAACGGAATAATATTCCAAGGGCACGAGCTCGAAAATCGACTCGGAGGTGGGCTCAAACTTGATGACGTTGGCGCCGGCCTGGAGGGGGATGCTGACGTCTTTGAGCTGGAGGTCGGCCTTGGTGGGGTCGTCAATGGTCAGGGTAAAGGAGGCGGTGCGGGCGTCGTCGGCGGCCTTGGTGCGCACCTTAAGATATTCTTCCTCAGGGAAATAGGAGGAGTATTCGA